>NZ_JACJQS010000025.1:0-66503 GCF_014696755.1 Anabaena sp. FACHB-1391
TTTTAATGATATGTATTCTCATTAAGCTTATTTCTCTTTAATTGATCGTTAGTTATTATGTACTACTATCTCTGCTTTTTTGATCTGTGACAGTTCAGGGTGCGGAATGTGGGATACAAATATACAAATATACAAATATATACAAATATATACAAATACAGCAGTTTCCGATATTATGAAGTACAGATATTAATAATAAAACTTTTGTGGTGCGGGCATCTTGCCCGCACAAGGTGTACCTCACTCAAAGCTACTTGCTGTAATATAATGGCGACAATTTAGAACGTTATGCGAAAGTAAATCGGAAAAGTTTAATAGGGATTTCCGCGCTATTAGTAGATGGGAAGCAACAAGCCAAATTTGTTTTGATTGTGGCTACAAGTTGGGTAAACTTGATTTAAAAATTTGGAAAATGGCTCAGGTCAGATTTGAACTGACGACCCCAGGCTTATGAGTCCCGTACTCTAACCAACTGAGCTACTGAGCCGCGTTGTTTAACCAACTCTTATTAATATAGCATACAAATTTCCAATTGACAACTATCAATTTGTAAAATTTCCCAAATTTCCCAAATTTCCCAAATTTGCCTAAAACTAAAAAGAGGGAGTTTACCCCCCTCAATTTACCAAAAAACCCTTTAATTCCTGATTATCTGGAATTACAAACGATTTGGCAAGAAAGCGATAGGGTTAACAGCACCCTTACCCGAAGGATGAACTTCAAAATGACTATGAGGTCCAGTGCTGAAACCAGTGCTACCCATAGCCGCAATAGTCTGACCTTGTTGCACCCTTTGACCAGCTTGCACCAAAATCCGGCTGTTATGTCCATAACGAGTTAAACTACCATCATCATGGCGGATATCCACAACGTTACCGTAACCACCGCTATTCCAGCCGGCCTTCTCGACCACACCAGCAGAGGAGGCATAAATGGGTGTACCGACTGAGTTAGCAATATCAATCCCTCTGTGCATTCTTCCCCAGCGCCAGCCGTAACCAGAAGTAAGGACTCCTTTTGCTGGCCAAATGTAACTGGTAGGAGTAGAATTAGATGGGAAATTGGGATTTTCCTCAGTTGTTTTTGGCAAGTATATATCCACTGCTGCCAAAGGTGGTAAAGCTGGAGAGACATTAGTTCCTCGCAATTTACCTAAAGAGTCAGAAGCACTTATTCCAGGAGAAGGAACTGTTAATTTAATCCCAGATGAATTGGGGGTAGAATTCCAGCCAACACCGGTCTTACTGGGCATAAATTCTGGGTTAATTGGCTCATTGGTAGACCCTGAATCTGTAACTAGAGGCTGAACAGGTTGATTGTTATAGCTGGGTAATATCGCTTTGGGTACAGGAATCTGTAGTCCAACTTGAGACACTACGCGATTATTGGTTGATTCAATAGGAACAGGTACAGACTGGCTATTATTTTTAGAACCTGTAGCAGCCACACCAGATTCTTGAGCGCGGTATTTATAACGCAATCTCTCAATTTCTGCTTGTAAGCTGCGAATACGTTCATTACCTTTACCTTTAGATACCTTTTCCACCGGTTTTGGCGACAAGTTTCTTGGTAATGGAGCATCACCACCTAATCCAAAAGATTCACCCGGAGTGGGTAATGCTTGCGGGATAGCAATAGGGATCTGCCCTTGGTTATAATTTGTTATGGGCGCGGGTGTTATGGGCGCGGGAACATTAATACGGTTAGTGATACTAGGATTGTTATTCTTTTGCCGCTCCCCTGTCACCACTGGTACTGGGATAGTTACGCTATTATTAGTAGCACGACTATCAAGAGCTTTAGGCTGCTCTGTTGCTATGGGCGAAGGAACTATAACACTAGTATTGTTAGCAACAAAGGAGTTAGTGTTAAAACTAGGAGTGTTTACAGGATTATCTACTCTATTAACCTTCTCTACCATCTTCGCTGCTGGAATAATTAGGTTTTGACTAATTTGCAGTTGATAAGGATCGCTAAGATTATTAGCTTTAATTAGCTCGGAAACTGAAATACCATAATTGTTAGCTATCTCTGCTAATGTATCTCCGGGCTTAACCTGATATGTTGAAGGAGGCAATTGTGCGGCAACTTTTGTGGAAGTTGATCCAGGCATTGCTATTTGCTGTACCGTCGCACTGGGTTCCTGGTTCTGTTTTAACTCAGTTACAAGTTCAGCTTGGCTCGAACCAGTCAAATTCTTGGACTGTTTTGCGACAGAGTTATTAGATCCAGTGGTTGGCTGCTCTTCATTTATACCAGTGTTTGATCGATTTTGCGTTCTCTGAGCCCGTAACTGTGCCAAACTATTTCTTAACCGGGTTGATTTCTCCTGCAAGCGATTGAGAGCTACCTCTTGCTGTGCTTTTAGTTTGGCATCAACACTTCCACCGGCTAATTCCGCCGCTGCAACCTCGTTAGACAATTGTTGTGCTGCTTCGGTTTCTTGGTTATCGGCTGCTAATGTAGACTGAATTGGGCGGTTGCTCACTCCCTGTGCTAATTGGCTTTGTGAGTGGACAGAATTTTTTTCAGCCGCGTTAATAGGTGAAATTACATTGGATGTAGTTTCTTCTCTTCGAGACGCTTCACTGAGGACAGGTGTGTTGTTGGTGGCAATTTGCCATTTAGCTTCCGGTCCAGGTACTCGTGAAACTACTGTTGGTTCTAATATGACAGGATTTACTACACCCCCTACCTGTGAGATACTTTGGGACTCCAGCTTGGTGGCGGTAAATTTCATCTCAGTCTCAGAAACAACAGAATTTGTTGAAGCTGCTTTTTGACTGTCAACAGGAGCTGCTGCTTGGGCTTGATCACTTTGTCGAGTCACCAAAAGGCTGGCTGCTCCCATGGATATTGCCAAGCCAATCATGGCGGCCTGATGAGTCCGTGACCGGAGGGTTATTTGGGGATTTTTGTCATCAGTTGTTTGCCCTCCCGGGGCATCATCACGGCTGGGGCTATTTTTTAACACAGCCTGCCCTCTTTTTTTCAATGCTCGTTTCAAAGACAACCTCCTATGATCAATACTTTTTAACTGACCTTGATTTTTAAGTTAGATATTATTTAATGATTGATATCACATCAAACTACACATCAAGATCACATTCACCAGAGATATTTACGCAAGACTAACCTGCTTCTGGTAATTTGGACAAGTTCATGCACCTTGGTAAATCTGAAAATTTTTGGTGATGCCTTGTCTGAGTCCCTCCTCACAACCCAAGAATGTTAGCTCTTGACAATTATCTAAGCTCATTTGCTGGCGGCAAATAGCACGAACTAAACAAATATCATAGCAAGTCTTGGTCTATTGGCGCTGTTGGCTCATCAGCTTCTGCACAGGCGATCCTCCGGCTTTAACTATTTTCAAGATTTTTTGACTCAATCCGTTCTATCAACAGCACACTTTACGTTTATTATGATCTAAAAAACAACCGTATCTAATATCAGCAATTTTTGCATCTTTCTGTCGTAGTCTTGGATACATATCTCTCATAATCATTAATAGTCAAGGTTTTTGCTAATTTTCTCTCCTGAGGAATCAAAACCTGGAAGCTACAAAAATTTATCCTTGGCAGTCTATTTACTCTCAAAATATCTATACAAATTTCTTATGTCATTTCCCGGATACTTATCCGTATTTATCACTATCTCCACGGCATTTATATTATTTAAATAACGAAAATGCCAGAAGTTTCACCATGATTCCTCTTATCTAGATATTTCTATCACATTTAATCAAAAATTTTGATTCTTCAATATTATTTCTCAATAATATTAATATTGTTAATAGATTATTGTAAGTAGCCCAACTGGCGGCGACATTCAAATAAACCTATGGCTACGCTGACGGATAAGTTTAAGCTCCTGACACCCGGTTCATACATGGGAATATATAGGGTGGAGTCACAGGTGGAAAGAATAGAACCGGGTAAACCTGCTGTTTCACTGCCAAATAATAACCAATCCTCCGCTTGAAATTGAAAATTAATGTAGTTAAAATCACCACGAACACTAAAGCCCAAACACCTACCCCCTCTTTGTTGCTTTACATTTTGAAATGCTTCTATGGATTCATGATAATGGAGTTTAACATAAGGCCAATAATCTAACCCTGCTCTTTTAAGATAGCGATCGCTAATTTCAAATCCCAAGGGTCCGACTAAATGTAATTCCGTGGCTGTGGCTGCACAAGTACGGGCAATATTGCCTGTATTAGGAGGAATTTGCGGGTTCACTAAAACTATCTGCGGCATCTTTTTGAATCTTAGTCGTCTATTCTAGAAATTCTTTTCATCTCAAAATCTATCAAAATACAGAGGCGATATATAGTTTTTTTTTATATGTCAAAAGTATTTTCCATTGATTAGTTTTTTAAATCACACCAGGTGATTTGATAACCAAATCTGAGGGAGGGTACAAAGTTGATGATCCCTCGTCCCCCCACCTCCTCTTTTACCTATTCCCTGACAGATAAACATAGTTTGCTTTCTAGTTCGGTTTCCCGTTCCTGAGTCGTCAGAATCGCTTGAGCAATTACACGCTGAATTTCAACGCCTATTTTATGTAGTTGTAACCATTGTTGAGCTTCATTACCTGTTTGTAGGATATTTTGCAGTGGGGCCAAAAAACAGCTAAAGCCGTGTTGTTTGGCAATACCCCAAATTTCTTGGTCGAGTTCTCTGATCCAATCCCTAGCCAGAATACTATTACCATCTTGCCACCGCTGCAATCTAGCGTCAAGACTATCCGTGGCAGCAGCCATTTCGTTTTTCATGGTTAAGGTGATCAGTTCTTCGGGAGAAAAAGGGCTTTGAGTTAAGGGATCAATGCTAGGATTGTCAATAATTTGGATTAACCGCGCTTCTAGCAGAGCAGTCATTGCTAATAAAGCAATGGGATCTGTCACTAAATCACAGATTCTCAATTCTAAACGATTTAGATCATAAGGACGGCGATCGCCATTTGGACGCACTGATATCCATAAATGCCTTACATTTTGCATCTTACCCGCGTCTAATTGTTCATTAACCCATTGAATATGATGGGCATGACTAGTAAATAAGGGTACATGATCGGGAGTTTGCGGGAATATGCCCCAGCGAGTGGAATGATAACCAGTAGTTTTACCATCCAGGAAAGGAGATGAAGCACTCATGGCTAGGAAGAGAGGTGCTTCCATTCTGATCACCCGACAGGCACGCATTAATACCTCTGGATCACTAATACCGATATTGATATGGACGCTGGCAGTCACCACCTTTGTCCCATAGGTTTGTTCAATGTAGTCATGATAGGGATTAGTGGGGTCAGAACGGAAAAAGCGTTGGTTCATGTCCCCGGAGGCATCTCTGCCTGGCAAGGACAAGGTACTACCCGGTATTAAAGTGTAATTATCCAACTTTTGTAAATAATTCCGTAACTTTCTTCTAGGACCTAATAAAGCGCACAATAAATTCTCATAACTCGTCGAGGGCTGAGTTATGTACTCCACATTGCGGCTATCTGGTTCACGCATAAAACCATCTAAATCGGAAATAATTTTGTCCGATAGTCCCACAATTTCACCTTGAGGCGTACCAGTATACATCTCAATTTCAAAGCCTTTTGATAAAATCATGTTATTCTCCAAAGCTGCTGGTAATGTTTATAAATTGTATCTAATTAGACGATTTTTTGCACTTGTTTGGTATATATAAGTTTTTTGACTTTATTTGACTTTATTTTATTTATAAGGCTTAGTCAGCAGTGATGAAAGAATGAACCACGATCAAGCTTGCAGCGAAAATATTCCCTAAGGATGAGAAAGAAAGTTTCAGATATCTAATCTAATTTTAACCGATTATTCTATTAAGCTTATCTTTCCCTTAATCTTTGAATGTCATTATTTGAATTGTTGCTGTTACTGGTTATGAAAACCAAGCTGCTGGAGATTTGGGAAAGATAGAGTTAACCAAATAGCTTGAACAAATAACTTGAATAGCAATGCAAAAAACTAAACAAAAATACAAACATCTTCAGTATGGCAATTCAGAACGGAAGAACAACCGCTCCTGCTTACGTCAATAAACTTCCCCAAGGCGCACAATATGCCCTTGTTCCTTTATTGACTGTAGGTGACGAAGTTCCTTTATTACAAGGTGCTTTTGGTTCTTTTACTACCAGTGCTACTGATAAATTTGCTTTCACAGGCATTCCCGACGGTTTGGGAATTTATGAGACAGCCACAGGTTACTATGTGTTTGTCAGTCACGAATTGGGTAGCACTACCAAGTCAGATTTTTCCACCACAGTCACAGGACAAATCACCGGAGCGAGAGTTTCCCTATTCCAATTCGATAAAAACTGGAAAGTTATCGGTGGTAAAAACCTAATTGAAAAAGCCGTTGATAGTACGGGAACTGAATTAGGCAAAATCACCTTTACTACTAGCGGAGCAGATATTGTCAGCCTAACCTCCACCATACCAGGTTTTGGTCGCTTCTGTTCATCCTTTTTAGCGGAGAGTGGTTTTGAAGGCGGTCCTGTATTCTTCGCACCAGAAGAATCTGACGGTAACAGCCGGGGTTGGGCAGTCACACCCGACGGCACTGCTCAAGCTTTAGATGGTTTAGGACGCTTCTCCAAAGAAAACGTAATTGCAGCATCTCAGTATCGAGCTACTAACTCCAACAAAACGGTATTATTGTCTACTGAAGACACTGGTGATGGCGAACTCTATATGTTCGTTGGTAATCAAACAGCAGCAGATCCCAACGGTTTCAAAGATGGTGATTTGTATGTTCTTAAAGTTACTGACTACAGTGGTGAAACCTTGATAGAAGGGGTAAAGGTAGGCGCTACTTGGGTTAAGGTTGACCGTAGTGTTGTATATAACACTCAAGCAACGGAAGACAGGGCTGATGATGTAGCTAAGACCACTGGATTAGATTTATCTAATTGGGTGAATGCCAGTGGCCGCTCTACCAACTTCCGCCGTTTAGAAGACATAGCAGAAGACCCAAATAATCCTGGTACTTTCTACTTTGTCACCACAGGTACAAATAATAAGGTAGACGGTACTACTACCACAGTAGCAGCAGAAGCAGAAAACCCCTACGGTAAAATGTATCGTTTCAGTCTCAACGCTGCTGACCCCACAGGTGCAATTAGTAACTTTGAATTGGTGTTGACTGGTGGACCCAATACTGGAGTTAGCTACGACAACATTGTTGTTGACAAAAACGGCAAAATAGCCATTCAAGAAGACACCACTGCTTTTGGTGGTAGTGTCATGGCCGCCCAGAACCGCGATGCTCAAATCTGGTCCTATGACATCGCTACCGATACCGTTAAGTCCTTGTTTGAAATTAACCAACAGGCTGCTGGTAATGCCTATGATATCGGTACTGGTGCATGGGAAAGCTCTGGGATTGTTGAACTACCCCAAAATAGTCTAACTGGTGTAAGTGGCTACTTGTTCGATGTTCAAGCTCACGGTCTCAACAACACTGCTGACCCGAACCAGCCCAATATTCTCAATGGCGCTCATGTAGAGGGTGGACAATTGTTAGCAGCTGTTCCTCAAGTTGCCGACAAGCCGGTAGTCAATGGCAGAACCACTGATCCTGCTTATGTAAAAGTGTTGAGTGATGTTAATTACAGACTCAATGCACTTTTGACAGCTGGGGATGAAGTGCCTCTATTAACAGGTAGTTTTGGTGCTTTTACCGCTAGTAATACCGAAAAATTCGCTTTTACTGGCACTCCTGACGGACTGGGCATTTATGAAACCGTTGATTCTTACTATGTCTTTGTTAACCACGAATTTGGCAGCACCACAACAACAGATATTTCTAGCACCATTCCTGGACAAATCACTGGTGCGCGGGCTTCCTTGTTCCAGTTTGATAAAAATTGGCGGGTAATTGGTGGTAAGAATTTAATTGAGAAGGTAGTAGATAGCCAAGGTCAAGAAATCAGTAAGATCACCATTACACCTGATGGTATTACTCAAACAGGAAATTTTGCCTTCGGTCCATTCTGTTCCAGTTATTTGGCAACTTATGGCTTTGAAGGTGGCCCAGTATACTTTGTCCCAGAAGAGTTTGGTAACGGTCGTGGTTGGGCTGTAGCAACGGATGGAACTGCTCAAGCTTTAGACGGTTTCGGTCGCTTTTCTAAGGAAAATGTAATCGCAACATCTCAATATCGGGCTACTAACTCCACTAAAACGGTACTACTGTCATCAGAAGATTCTGGAGACGGTGAACTGTATATGTTTGTAGGTAATCAAACAGCAGCAGACCCCAATGGCTTCAAAGACGGTGAACTGTATGTCCTCAAGGTGACAGGATATGACTACGAAACCTTGGCGGAAGGTACAAAGGTCAAGGCTACTTGGACAAGGGTTGATCGGTCAGTGATTTACGATACTAAAGGTACGGCAGACCGTGCAGATGACCAGCCCTGGACTAGTGGTACTGACTTGACTAACTGGGTAAATGATGTCACCCGTTCTACTAATTTCCGTCGTGTCGAAGACATCACCGAAGATCCTAACAATCCGGGTACTTTCTACTTTGTCACCACTGGTAATACAAGCACCATTCCTGGTACAACTATTGAGGATAATGCTTACGGTAAGGCTTATCGCTTTAGTTTGAATGCGGCAGATCCTACGGGAGAAATTAGCGATTTTGAATTGGTGCTAACTGGTGGTGCAAACACGGGGATTAGCTACGATAACATCGTTGTTGATAGCAATGGCAAGCTGTTACTACAAGAGGACACAGCCGGTCGTGGTGGTGAAGTTGTCAATGCTCAACAGCGCAATGACCGTGTTTACTCCTACGATATTGCTACGGATACAGTTAGACCTCTGTTTGAAATTGACCAGAATGCTCAAGGTACTGCTTTTAATAATGGTTTCGGGACTTGGGAGACATCCGGTATCGTAGAAACTACGCCTAATTCCCAACTTGGTCGCAGTTCCTATCTATTTGATGTCCAAGCTGGTGTTCGCAATGGTTTAGACCCCAACCAGTTGAATGTCCTCAATGGTAATCATTCAAATGGTGGTCAATTGTTGATTGCTACCCCAGTACCAAATGTTGAGTTGCTAGGGTTTTCTGCTTTACCTGCGGATAGTTTTGCAGAGGGTCCACAATCTGGTAATGGGATTTCTGCTAATGGTAAAACTGGTCCATTCCCTGGTCAACCAATTCAAGGTTTTAGTGCTGTTCAAATTGGCAACAATAACAGTTTTTACTTCCAACCTGATAATGGTTACGGTGCAAAAGAAAATAGCGCTGACTACTTATTACGGATTTATCGTGTAGATCCAAACTTTAAGGGTACGGAGAATGGAGACGGTAGCGTTAAGGTTTTAGATTACATCCAATTCTCTGACCCAGACAGGAAGATTACTAATTTCACAATTGTCAATGATGCAACGGCGGCTAGAAACCTGACTGGTGCAGATTTTGATATTGAGTCTTTTGTCTTTGATAAGGATGGCACTATCTGGGTTGGTGAAGAATTTGGACCTTACCTTCTACATTTTGATGCTACTGGTAAGTTACTAGAAGCTCCCATTGCTACACCAGATAGATTTAAGACTCTAGACGGCACAGCGCCCGATGTTCTTGGTCATAGGGGAGCGAGTGGCTATCGTCCAGAACACACCTTAGCTGCTTACCAGTTGGCAATTGAGCAGGGTGCTGATTTTGTTGAGCCTGATTTGGTTGTTACTAAAGATGGTGTACTCATTGCTCGTCATGAACCTGCTTTGGCGATTTTGAATGCTGATGGTTCTGTAAATACTGGTAATACAACTACCAATGTGGCTACTATTGCTAAATTTGCAGATCGGAAAAAGACTGTAATTTTAGATGGAACGTCGGTTACGGGTTGGTTTGCTGAAGATTTTACTTTGGCAGAAATTAAGGAATTACGCGCTATTGAGCGTCTGTCTTTCCGTGACCAGTCTTTTAACGGTCAATTTGAAATTCCTACCTTGACGGAAATTATTAATTTAGTTAAGGGAGTGGAAGCCAGTACAGGTAAGAAAATTGGTATCTACCCCGAAACCAAGCATCCGACCTATTCGCTTTCTGAAGCTACTTATGTAGGTACAACTACTAAGATTAACCGTAATCTGGGTCAGATCCTCATAGATACTCTGAAGGCAAATAATTTCACTGATCCTAGTCGCATTTTCATCCAGTCCTTTGAAGTTGGCAACCTCAAGGAGTTGCATGATACTATCATGCCGGCTGCGGGGGTAAATATCCCGCTGGTTCAACTTCTAGATGCCAGTGGTATTGATATCAATGGCAATATTATTGAAGATAAACCTTACGATTTTATCGTTAGTGGTGACTCTCGCACTTATGGCGATTTGCGGAGTTCTCAAGGTTTGGCTGATGTGGCGAAATATGCTGATGCTATTGGTCCTTGGAAACGGATGATTGTCAGCGTTAGGGGTACTGATGCTAATGGCGATGGCAATGCTGATGATGTGAATGGTGATGGTACGGTTAATGATGCTGATAGAACTACACTAGCTCCTACTAGCTTGGTTTTAGATGCTCATAATGCCGGGTTGTTGGTTCATCCTTACACTTTCCGTAATGAGGGACGCTATTTAGCGGCAGATTACAAGGGTGATCCTAGGCTAGAGTTCCAACAGTTCTTCCAATTAGGTGTAGATGCACTGTTTACGGATTTTCCTGATACAGGCGATACTGTCAGAGACAGATTAGTTGGTGATGCTGGGTACAACATTGTTCGTTCTCCCCAAAATCCTGATGTCCTGGCGGGAACTGCTGTTGCTAATTTAGGTCGCTCTAAGGGTTTTGAGGGTAGTGCAATTAACGCCAGCAAAACTAAGCTCTATATGCTCTTAGAGGGTACGGTTCAAGGTGATGCTGCGGGTGCTTTGCGGATTAATGAATTTGATATTGCCAGCCGCCAATACACTAGTAGGGAATTGTTCTACAGGTTGGATGATGCAGCGAATGCTATTGGTGATATCACAGTCATTAATGATAATGAGTACCTGGTGATTGAGCGGGATAATAATCAAGGAGATGCTGCTAAGTTCAAGAGAATCTTTAAGATTGACTTGTCTAGAGCAGATGCCAATGGTTATGTAACCAAGGAGGAAGTTGTAGACTTACTCAACATCAAAGACCCCAACGACATTAACGGAGATGGCAAAACTACCTTTACCTTCCCCTTCGTAACTATTGAGAGTGTTGTAGTTATTGACAAAAATACGATTTTAGTTGCCAATGACAACAACTATCCTTTCTCAGTCGGTCGTCCTCCTGCGGTAGACAACAATGAACAAATTTTGTTGAGGTTGGAGAAACCTTTAAACCTGGTCAACAGAATCAGTATTAATGATGTGACTGTGGTGGAGGGATCTGTAGATGTAAATGCTGTAGTTACAGTTACTCTGAGTGAAGCTAGTAATACTGTGGTAACGGTTGAATACGCTACCAGCGGTGGTACTGCTACTTCTGGTACTGATTTCACTGCTGCTACTGGTACTCTCACTTTTGCGGCTGGTCAGACAAGCAAGACTATCACTATTCCTGTTAGGGCTGATGCGATCGCTGAAGCTGACGAGAAGTTTACCATCACATTAACTAACCCTGTTGGTGCAACTATCCCCTTTGTTACTAGCACTGTCACTATCACTGATACTGTTACTTCTGGTTTTACTGCTACTTTAGCAGCAACAAAAACCAATCTAATTTTGACTGGTGTTAACAATATTAATGGTACAGGTAACGATGCTAATAACATCATCACTGGCAATAGTCGAAATAACAGACTCACTGGTCTTGCGGGTGATGACACTCTGATTGGTGGTGGTGGTAATGACACTCTGCTTGGTGGTTTAGGAGACGACACTTATGTTGTTGACAGCACAGGTGATGTAGTTACAGAAGTAGCTAATCAAGGTACGGATTTAGTCCAATCATTTGTTACTTACACTCTGAGCGATAATGTAGAAAGCCTCACTCTGACTGGAATAGCTAACATTAACGGTACTGGTAACAGCCTGGATAATACTATCACAGGTAACAATGGGAATAACACCCTCAATGGTGGAACTGGTGCAGATACCCTGATTGGTGGTGTGGGTAACGACATTTACGTTGTTGACAACACAGGTGATGTAGTTACAGAAGCGTTGAATGGAGGTACAGAACTGATCCAATCATTTGTCACCTACACTCTGAGCGATAATGTAGAAAACCTTACTCTGACTGGAACTACAGCGATTAACGGTACTGGAAACAGCCTGAATAATACCATTACAGGTAACACGGCTAATAACATTCTTGATGGTGGTTTAGGTAATGATACCCTTAATGGTGGTTTAGGTACTGATACTTTGATTGGTGGTTTAGGTAACGATATCTATGTTGTAGATAGCACAACTGACACCATAACGGAAAATCAGGGAGAGGGTACAGATAGAATTCAATCCAGTGAAACCTTTACTCTTGCTACCTTAAGCAATATCGAAAACCTCACCCTCACAGGAACAAACGTTATTAACGGTACTGGAAACAGCCTGAATAATACCATTACAGGTAACACGGCTAATAACATTCTTGATGGTGGTTTAGGTAATGATACCCTTAATGGTGGTTTAGGTACTGATACTTTGATTGGTGGTTTAGGTAACGATATCTATGTTGTAGATAGCATAACTGACACCATAACGGAAAATCAGGGAGAGGGTACAGATGGCATTCAATCCAGTGACACCTTTACTCTTGCTACCTTAAGCAATATCGAAAACCTCACCCTCACAGGAACAAACGTTATTAACGGTACTGGAAACAGCCTGAATAATACCATTACAGGTAACACAGCTAATAACATCCTTGATGGTGGTTTAGGTAATGATACCCTTAATGGTGGTTTAGGTAATGATACTTTGATTGGTGGTTTAGGTAACGATATCTATGTTGTAGATAGCATAACTGACACCATAACGGAAAATCAGGGAGAGGGTACAGATGGCATTCAATCCAGTGTCGCTCTTGCTCTTGCTACTTTCAGCAATATCGAAAACCTCACTCTTACAGGAACAACTGCTATCAACGGTATAGGTAACGATACCCATAACGTCATTACAGGTAATACGGCTAATAACATCCTTGATGGTGGTTTAGGCAATGATACCCTTAATGGTGGTTTAGGTACTGATACTTTGATTGGTGGTTTAGGTAACGATATCTATGTTGTAGATAGCATAACTGACACCATAACGGAAAATCAGGGAGAGGGTACAGATGGCATTCAATCCAGTGTCGCTCTTGCTCTTGCTACTTTCAGCAATATCGAAAACCTTACCCTCACAGGAACAACTGCTATCAACGGTACAGGTAACGATACCCATAACGTCATTACAGGTAATACGGCTAATAACATCCTTGATGGTGGCTTAGGCAATGATACCCTTAATGGTGGTTTAGGTAACGACAGTTTGGTTGGTGGTACAGGAAATGATACTTATTTGTTCTCCATTACCACTAGCGTCGGTACTGACATCATTACAGAGGCAGTAGTGGGTGGTCAAGATACCATTGACTTCACTGGTACAACCGCAGCAATTCGCCTAAATTTAGGCATTACTACTACTCAAACCCTGGTTGCTAATGGTTCAAAACTGACATTAACTGCCGCCAATGCCATGGAAAACGTGATTGCTGGTGCTGGAGCAGATAGAATTATCGGTAATGATTTAGATAACCGCTTGGTTGGTGGTGCTGGTAATGATGCTCTGACTGGTGGTGCTGGTAATGATACTCTGATTGGTGGTGCTGGTAATGATACTCTGATTGGTGGTGCTGGTAATGATGTCTTCAGCTTTGCAGGGGATGCTGCATTCACTGTAGCTAGTCAAGGTCTAGATACTATCCAAGACTTTGGTATCGGTAGTGACCAAATATTGTTGGGTAAGTCTGTATTCGCTTCTGTTACCAGTGTTATCGGTCAAGGATTCAGCCTAGCAGAGGAGTTTGCTACGGTTGAAGATGATGATTTGGTAGGTACTAGTAACGGACTGATTGTTTATAGCTCTAGCAGTGGTAGTCTTTTCTACAACGAAAATGGCGCGGCTGCGGGCTTTGGTGCTGGTGGTGAGTTTGCTATTCTCGCTACTGTTCCCACTTTGACTGCTAGTAATTTCTCTCTTGTTTAAGGATTAATTAGTTTACTTAATCAGTGACATCTGAGGTGGGGGATGATTCCTGGGTCGCGCTTTGCTATCATCTCCCACTTTTTTTGTTTCAAGAAGGTATAATCTGGTTCATAAGGTATAATCTCCTTACAGCCACTTTTAGGTAGGGCTTGCTGAATAAACATAAAACCGGGACAAATAAATGAATTGATGGGGATAGAAAGTGAAAAAGGTGCAAGAAAAAGAGTTAAAATGGGTAAAAACCCTTGCACAAAGGCGTATTAAGATGTATAGAAAAGCGCAAGGGCGGGAAACAGCACCGGCAAAGTTTGAATTACCCTTTGAAGAAAAATTGGCATCGGATCTTTGCTTTTGCCTAACTACCTGGTCAATTTTTTTTTGCCTTTTTCCACTTTTTCAGCAAGCCCTACATATAAATTTAGCACAGAAATTAGCTATGAACTTAACAAAGCTTAAGCTGCATACGCCTCTTTTTTCAACGTGGCTTTCAGGCTCTACCCCTTATGAAACAAGCTGTTTAGCCACCTTGTCACCCGTTAAGGTAAAGCCATCACCCTTGAGAAAAAACTTTTTGGTTTACTGCTCTTAAAGTATTGACTTGTCGTAGTAGATGTGATACTCTTACTCAAGAGAAATACTTTAAGTAGCAATGTAAAGATAGCAAAATAAAACTGTGAAAATATGAGTAATTCAGTTGAGTCTGTTGACGATTTAATTCTAGCTAGTCATGGTAACTGGAGATTTGATCAGCAAGTTAGTGAAAGTTTTGACAGTCATGTTGTAAAGAGCGTGCCTTTTTATGAAGAGATTCAAAGAATGGTAGTTGAAATTAGCGAGTATTTTATCAAAGATAATAGTGTTATATACGACATAGGTTCTTCTACAGGCACAACTTTATCACTGCTATCTCAACAACATATTTTAAAAAAAAATATTAACCTATTTGGGATAGAGGAAAGCCCATCCATGATAGAGAATGCTAGATCTAGATGTACTTCTCCAAATGTGAATTTTCTTCTTCAAGATGTAATTAGTAGTAATATATGTTTTGAAAATGCTAGTTTTGTAACTAGTATTTTAACAATGCAATTTGTACCCTTCAATTACAGGCTCAAGGTACTGCAAAGAATCTATGATGGTATAATAGGAGGCGGTGCTTTCGTCCTAGTAGAAAAAACCAGATGCGAGAGTTCATTTTTTGAAGTTCCCTGGTTAGAGCTTTACTGGGATTTTAAGGAAAGACAGGGATTAACTGACTCTATGATTAGACAGAAATCTAAAAGTCTCAGAGGAGTTTTAAATCCGTTAACCTTACAACAAAATATGGATTTGCTTCGCGAAGCAGGTTTTTCCAATATGGAAATATTCTTTAGATGGTATAATTTTGTTGGTTTAGTGGCAATTAAAGAGAATTAAACTAAAAAATCAAAAAGGAGAATAAATCTAATGGTTAATGTTGAAAATCAACGTCTAGATTCCTACACAGTTAATGGAGCTAGATTTCAACTTCTAGACCCTGACAGTAGCGTATCAAAAGAAACTACTGAGGGAGTGGACTATGAACCTGCTGTTACCCAGTATCTAAAACAAATCCTAGAAAAGGAAACCCTCTCTTTTCTGGATGTGGGAGCGCATTATGGTTACTACACAGTTTATGTTAGTAAGATAAGTCCTGATAGTCGAGTATATTCCTTTGAACCCGGGGTTAAACACCTGAAAGTATTGAGGGAAAATCTTCAAATTAACGACGTTAAAGCTGAAATTTACGATGTAGCTCTTTCTGATGAAACAAAAGAAGTTCTCTTTCATAACAGAACGATGAAATTTGCAGGACAACTGGAGACTGAAACAATTAAGGCTATAACCTTCGATGAATTGAATAATCAAGAGGATATTAGACCAGAAATAGTCAAGATTGATGTCCATGGGGCTGAAGGAAAAGTTCTATATGGGATGAAGACTGCACTCAAAGAAGCTGTTAAATATCTTTTCATTGAAATTCATGCTGCTCATTTGTTAGTGGACTATTCCTATAAAGAAATACTGGATATTCTTTTAGATTCAGGTTTTAAACTATTTGAAATGGATAAATTCAGGGACACTACTTCACCTGTTCTTGTGCCAATTGTCGGTGCTGCTTACGAAGATTTTATTAATTTTGATAAATGGACAGAAGATCAAATTAAACGTGAAAGGATGATTTTTGCGACAAAAGATCCTAACACTAAATAAAGACTAGAAGTTAATAAAAGCTAGTATAGCAAAGCAGGATTCAAAATAGAGGATACAGCACAGTATGCAAATAACATGAATACAGTGTGATCCTTTAATAAATTTAAAGCCCTTAGTTTATTTGCGCTGTGCTGTACTAGCTTACAAATACTTTTGAACCCTGGGAATCCTAATCCAAATGAAGATTAAGAAAGTACCAGAGTAATTAGCTTTTTTACTCACTCACCGACTTTTCAAACACCCTCTAAGTGATCTCAATTACAAAACAATTAGCTAAATAGTGACTGTAAACTATGGAAAACCGAGAAAATAATTTTATTTTATATCTGGACACACGTTCTTTCCCGCCAGAAAGAGAGGAGGAAATAAAATCTGCTAGAAATGCAGGACTTAAGATAGTTATAGCAGCACCTTCCTTAAAACCATACGAAAATTACAATATAGACCATCTTATACAAGTACCTCTTGGACAATTTGATATCGCGGAAGAAATCATAATTAGTAATCTCCTTTCTCACAATATTCAAGTGAGAGGAGTAGTTGCTTGGGGGGATATATCAGTCGAACTAGCTTCTAGGATAGGAAAAACTCTTGGTTTAGCATCAACTACACCTGAAGCTGTTCTCAATGTCCGTAATAAGGCAAACACAAGACGAGTTCTCAACCAGTTAAGTTCTGTTAACCCAAAATACGCTATTATTCATGACTATGAAAGCTTCAGTAAAAGTTTGAAGACGGTTGGTATCCCTTGTCTGCTTAAACCTTCAGGAGCATCTTTTGGTAGGGGAATATTTAAAATCTCTGCCTATGAAGAAGCAGAAAAAATATTTCAACAGTTCATCGAATATTGTACTCCTAGTAGAGACGAAATTTATTCTTATTTTTCAAATGAATTTCTCCTAGAAGAATATTTAAATGGAACTGAACATTCCGTAGCTGGTATCGTAGCAGATAATCAGGTGTACGTATTAGCGATTACCGATAAAAAAATTAATCGAGAAATTCCCTTTCAATACGAGAATATAGTTCCCAGTAAACTCTCGCAAGATATACAGAATCAGATTTTAGAAATATCCCATTTAGCAGTACAACTAATGGGAATAAACTGGTGCGGGTTTCATATAGATTTAATGGTAACTGATCATGGTCTGAGAATTTTAGAAATCGGCGGACGGCTAGGAGGAGAATGTATTAACTCACATCTAATTCCATTATCTTCATCATCTCAACTGCATCCTTATGACTTGTTGCTACAGGTTGTTCAAGGACGTAATCCTTTTACACAAAGGGATTTCATCAATAATGATTTCAGGCAGTCTGGGATTCGGGCATTTTTACCACCCAAGCCTGGCCGCTTAACCAGTATACAAGGTTTTGAAAAAGTTAGGAATCATCCTAATACAAAAACCGTAATACAACTAAAGAAAGTTAACGATGAAGTATTTCTTCCCATAGATAAAACTAATGAATACGCAGTTGGTTATGTAATCGCTGAGTGTGGATCTGAGGGAGACATTGAAAAGGTTTTAGAAGAACTAGCTTCCTTGGTACAAATTGAAACAAATTAATGGTGAGTTACTTGTAATAAATATATGCTTTTTCCAGAATGTGTTGACAAGAAGACTGATAACTATCATAGTGCATTTGATAGTTGGCATGAACACTCCTCTATAAGGATTAAACCTCACAGAGTCATCCAAAAAGATCAACTTGAGGGGAAAGTGTTTTTCCCTCCAGATTTGTTTCCTATAGTTTCACATCCTCTTGTTCAAAAACGAGGTGAAGCTTTTATAGAACAACTACTTGTTCATCGTTTATATAGTTACTTGGACTTCACCGAAGTTTTAGAACATCAAATAGTCAATCCGGTAGTTTCTAGAATAGCCCATGATCAGATAGGTATGGAAATTTCTCAGGAAAGGAGATTTGATGCCTATAAAATTTACATTGATGAAGGTTATCATGCTTTATTCTCTGTTGAGATGAAAAAACAAGTGGAAAAAGCAACTGGAATAACTTCTCTTTATTTAGGAACTCCGAACCTCTTAAAACGTCTTAACTATATACAGTCATCTGTTGATAGTAATTTGCGAGAAATAATTAAGGTATTCTGGACTGTTATATCGGAAACATTGATTACATCAATTCTTACAGATATACCAAAAAACAAAAATGTAGTAACTCCAGTGCGGGAAATGATTCTTGATCACGCTAGGGATGAAAGTCGTCACCATGTGTACTTTGCTAGTTTATTAAATATATTGTGGTTCCAACTTAAACCTCAAGATCAATCTATAATTGGTCCGGTTTTACCAGAAATTATTTTCGCTTTTCTAGAACCTGATATTACTGCAATAAAATATTATTTGGAAGTATTGGGTTTAGAAAATAAAGAAATAGAAATATTAGTGGAAGAATCCTATCCTCAAAGAAGACTGATGCTTGGTATTAAAAAAGCAGCAAGTGCAACTTTAAAATGCTTGGAGAACAGCGGTGTTTTTGAAGAAGCATATACTGCTGAGGGATTTAGAAAAAGCGGCTTGTTAAGTTAGTTGCAGTAGCAGTGAATACAGCATATTGCACATAACATGAGATAAAGATTTAAATTTACCGCTAGGCTATCCTTAAATAGGATTTAACTGCAAAACTCTGCTGTAGTCAAAGAATCGTAATCATATAATTTCATATTTGTGGTTATTTATGAAATTTTCTGTAGGGCAAAACCTCTTCAAATCAGGCTTTTTATACGATGCTATTATTCCCCTTGTCAGGTAAATATCAATTTATCTCTCGCTTTTATCTAATTACCCTTACTAATATTTTATCTTGTACTATTATACCGTTAGCTGGTTTTACCAGTACAGTTTTTCTAGGTCATTTGACAGATATCCGCTATTTTGCAGGTGCTTCTCTGGGTGCAATTCTTTTTGATTATATATACTTTAGTTTAAATTTTTTACGTTTAGTAACTACAGGCATGACAGCAATAGCTGTTGGTGAAGATGACCGAGAGGCTATGTTACTAGTAGGAATACGGAATAGCGCGATCGCTTTAGGTTTAGGGATACTCATTCTGGTTATACATGAACCCTTAGGGAAATTGGGGTTTGCACTGTTTACTACTTCTCCAGAGGTCAAGGATGCTGGTCTTGCCTACTTTAATGCCCGTATTTGGGGCGCACCAGCAGTTTTACTCAACTATGTACTAGTTGGCTGGTTTATTGGACAGGAAAAAAGTGGTAGGGTATTGCTAATGACCATTGTTTACAATGTTGTTAATATACTGCAAGACTACCTCTATATTAACCAGTGGCACTGGGCAAGTACCGGAGCAGGAATGTCTGCTGGAATTAGCCAATATTTAATGTCGTTGGCGGGGTTAATTTTCATACTCCGTGATATACCTTTAAAAGAGGTAGCAGCATTAAAGGGGCAGATTTTGGAATCGTCAGGTTTCAAATCCATTGTTCGGTTGAATGGAAATCTGTTTGTGAGGTCTTTAACTATTGCATTCACCTACGTCATTTTTTCCAGTCTGAGCGCAACAATGGATACAATGATATTTGCCTGCAATGCCTTACTTTTACAGGTGTTACTGCTGACTATAGATATTTTTCATGGTGTAGGACTTTCTACCGCTGCTTTAACTGGAACATTTAAAGGTGAACAGACAACTCATAAGTATTTGCCTTTATTGCAAATAGCAATAGGAACTAGTCTTTCAATAGGACTTACCTGTGCTGGTCTTTGTGTCCTTTCTCCACAAACCATATTTGGTTTGTTAACCAACCACAGCGAAATCATAGAGCTAATTAAGACCTATGTTCCTTGGTTATTAGTGGTTCTGGGGTGTGCCTCAATTTGTTTAGTTCTGGAGGGATACTTTACGGGTCTAGCCGAAGGGGTTGTTCTCCGCAATACTTTCTTAATTAGTACCTTGGCGGGATTTATCCCTCTAGCTATGTTAACATGGTTTTATCACAATAACCATATGTTGTGGTTGGCTATGTCTATGTTTATGGTGATTAGAATGGTGATTCTTGGAGTATATCTGGTGAAAAGCAAAGAGTTGAAGATCGAGACCATATTAAATTGAATTAATACACCTAATTATAAAAACTTACAAAAGAGAGTTATTAGGTGTTAATGAAACTTCGTTGACAACTACTTTTAACTTCTGAGTTCTGATTCGGTAAATTCTGACTCCTGCTATAGTTCATACTTTAAATTGCCAGTAAGAGTAGACATAAAAAACCCCCAAATAAATTGCAATTGGGGGCGAAAATTGATTGAGAATTACGAGCGTGACGGGGTGAAAGTTTAGAAAATAAACATAAAAATCAATTCCGGTGATTATTGTTGTAGCGAACCCTTGTACCAGCCCAAAGTAACTTTTCCCGCAATGTTTGATAATAGGAATTATTTGCCCGTAAGACAATAAACTTAGCACGACAATCAGCCATTCGGACATCCACACGGTGTCCCGGCCAAATAGAGGTAGATAACACGCCATCCATCCATAGTTTGGTACTTAAATCATAATCTCCCAAAGGCCAAATACTGACCACAGAACCAGGAGGTAAGACAAGAGGACGACTAGAAAGACTCATAGGACAAATGGGAGTGATGGTAATTGTTTCCATACCATCATGGATAATTGGTCCACTGGCAGAAACAGTGTAACCAGTAGAACCTGTGGGAGTGGAGATAATTAAACCATCTCCCACATATTGATCAACTATCTCACCATCAATTTCCATTTCCAGAATTGAGGTAATCATTCTGTCAGCAGAAGCGGGTTTGACACAAAACTCATTTAGAGCTAAGTAACTCTCGGTAACTGGTTCTAAATTAGAACCAGTCCCTTCATATACCGCTGCTTGTAACATCATGCGTCGTTGGATAGCATAACGATCTTCTAACAGACGTTCCCAAACTACTTCTGGATCTTGAAATTCATCTACTGACTCCGTTAAAAACCCCAAATGGCCACCTACATTGACTCCGAGAATGGGAATACCAGCGGGGGCTAAATGCCTAGCACTGGTTAAAACAGTACCATCACCACCAAGTACCAAGGCCAGATCGATTGATTGATTAGCAGAGGCCAAAAAAACCGGATAGGGGTTATCTTTTGGCCCACTAGGTCCCATCAATACTTGGCAATGACGATTTTCTAGTTGTTTAGCACAGAGTTCGGCCCAGCGTTTACTCTGGGGATCTCGTGCTTTATAAGCAATGATTACCTGCTTGAGTTGCACGCGCTATTACCACTTCAGGAGATTAAACTGCTCCATGTCAACGGTATCACGGTTACGATAAATAGTTAAAACAATCGCCAAACCTACCGCTGCTTCAGCAGCAGCCACGGTAATCACAAAAACTGTGAACACCTGGCCTTTAATTAAGGTTGAATCAAGGAAGTTGGAAAATGCCATTAAATTCAGATTAACGGCATTTAGCAATAACTCAATTGACATGAGTACCCGAACTGCGTTGCGACTGGTAATTAAACCATAAATCCCAATGCAGAACAAAGCCGCTGCTAGTAATAAGAAGTATTGAAGTTGCATGATTGTCGGTTGTCGGTGGTCAATTGTCAATTATTAGAACTGCTACCAGTGGATATGAGTTCTTTGGGGCGCTCTGGGAGGGTTAAAATTGTTTGTGGTAGGTCAGAGGTTGGTAATTGGTCGGGTAGATATTCTCTTCGTGCCAAAATAATCGCTCCTACCATGGCTATGAGCAAGAGGACGGAAGCTAATTCAAAAGGTAGCAAAAAGTCGCTAAAGAAATGCTCACCAATGACTACGATGGAATTTTGACTGACTTTCCCGTTGCTTGAGTTAGCCCAAGGTGTGGCTACTACCATTGTGCTTAAAAGAGCAAATAGTCCAAAACTGACTATAGCTGTAAATATTTTTCGTAATCCTGCACTAGGTAATGGTGAAAAATCCTGTCTTTTGTTTACCAACATAATGGCAAACAGAATTAAAACGTTAATTGCACCAACATAAATTAATATTTGGGCTGATGCGACAAAGTCACCATTTAGCAATAGGTACATCCCCGCAATGCTGATGAATACACCTCCCAGCAAAAAAGCGGAATAAACGATGTTAGAGAATAGCACTACACCTAGTGCTGCTCCAATCATCATTACACCAAGAATGCCAAGTGATACAGACTGTACTCCCTCTGCTAGATTCACTGTTTTCTATCCTTATTGATGTTTAATAAATATTGAGTAGTAATTGGTGATTGGTGATTGGTAATTGGTAATTGGAAAAATTTTGATTACCCATTACCCATTACCTATTACTGATTACCACTTTCTACTAGGTCTTCTGGACGAGAACCAGCACGGGGAGCTTCCTCTGGTACTCCGTGGGGGTCCATTACACCTTTAGGTAGGTAAGCAAGTTCCCGTAATGGTGTCACCATTGGATCGTTTGTAACTTTATACGGTAAACGTCCCAAGGCTACGCTATCGTAGTTCAGTTCATGGCGATCGTAAGTGGCTAATTCATATTCTTCTGTCATGGATAAACAGTTAGTGGGACAGTATTCCACACAGTTACCGCAGAAGATACAAACTCCAAAATCAATACTGTAGTGTTTGAGCTTTTTCTTTTTGGCTACTTTGTCCATTTCCCAGTCAACTACAGGGAGGTTGATAGGACATACACGCACACAGACTTCACAAGCAATACACTTGTCAAATTCATAGTGAATGCGACCGCGAAATCTTTCACCGGGAATCAATTTTTCGTAGGGATATTGGACGGTAACAGGTCGCCGTCTCATGTGGTCAAAAGTAACAGATAATCCTTGACCAATATAACGACCTGCTTGTACGGCTTCTTTGGCGTAATCACCAACTTGTTTGAGGAAATTGAGCATTGTGTGTCTCTCTCTTTACAATTTTGGATTTTAGATTTCAGATTCAGTCCAGAATCTAAAATCTAAAATGCCTTACCCACCGAATGCGAAGGGAAAAGCTAGTTTAAAGGCTGCTGTTAAGAGCAGATTTACCAAGCCTACTGGTAAAAGGAATTTCCATCCTAAATCTAGCAATTGGTCAATCCTTACCCGTGGTACTGTCCAACGAATAAGAATGGCAAGAAATACTAGTAGGTAAGCTTTAATTACGGTCATGGTAATTCCTATCACCGCTGTAACCACTTGGATGATAGGATCACTTTCACTGACTCCTAACCACCCGGTAATCATATCCAGGGGTATGGGACAATGCCAACCACCAAGGTACAAAATTGCTACTAGTAAGGCAGAAAGTACAAGATTAATGTAGGAACTCAGGTAAAAAAGCGCGAATTTCATCCCTGAATATTCGGTCTGATACCCTGCTACTAGTTCTTCTTCTGCTTCTGGTAAGTCAAAGGGTAAGCGTTCACATTCTGCTAGGGCGGCTATCCAAAAAATGATGAAGCCTAATGGTTGTCGCCAAATATTCCAGCCGAAAACCCCAAAATTAGATTGTTGGTTCACGATGTCAACGGTACTGAGACTATTGGACATCATAGCGATCGCTAGTACACTCAGTGCTAGGGGAATTTCATAACTTATGGACTGCGCTGCTGCCCGTAAACCTCCCAATAGGGCATATTTATTATTACTGGCATAACCTGCCATTAATAAACCAATGGGCTGAATACTGGATAATGCAATCCACAAAAATACCCCCATGCCCACATTAGTAATGATGATATTCTGTCCGAATGGTACGATTAAATACGACAGAAATACTGGTAAAACGACAAGAACAGGTCCAAGGGTAAATAGCCAAGGATCTGCCTTAGCGGGGATGATATCTTCTTTAAATACCAGCTTCAGACCATCCGCTACAGGAACCAGCAATCCAAAAGGACCTTGATATTCTGGTCCTATACGCTGCTGTGCCGCCGCTGAAATTTTCCGTTCTAGCCAGGTCGCAACTAGTACGCCTACTGTAGCCCCAATGAGCATCAATACCATTGGTAATGGCATCCATAGGGCTTTGGCCGCCCCTGGGGGTACGCCTAAGTCCTTAACAGATTGAATAAAAGTTCCTTGAAGGTCAATTCCTGGATTCATGTTTGCTGCTCTTGTAAGTCAACTTCCTGATGAACTATGAATAATGGGATCTAAGTTTCCCATTTTCATCTTTTGTCCTTCAGCTTTAGTAATTATCCCTGGGAGATTTGGATGCCCGATTGAAGTTCAATGTACGGGCGAACGGCAGGAAAGCCCCTGCACCAACTCATGAGTTTAGTATATCCTTGGATGGTTTTTACCATCAGACCCAAGAGACAACTTTTCTCTATGGTTAAGATTGGTAATTGATAATTTATCAGTGGAGAAATGGGCAAAAGTTTACCCATTCAGCAGTGAGACACAAATAGCCGTTTCCACTCTGGTAACGTTGATTGTATCTAAATTGTCTGATTTTCTGCAACAGCCTACTGTTGTCAGCCGGATTTGTAATTTTGGATCATAAGCCCCAATAGAAGATGTGACATTTATCAATCTGTCCACTGAAGGGCATAAATTCAAAATCCAAAATCTAGAGTTGAGTTGTTTATCACTTAACGTTGGTCTATGGGAGTGTAAGAGACTTCATGAAGACCATTGTAAACTTGGGTAGGACGGAAAATCCGGTTTTCTACCAGTTGTTCTTTCCAGTGTGCTAACCAACCTGCTACACGAGCGATCGCAAATACTGGTGTAAATAAGTCTGTAGGAATCCCCATTTTCCTATACACTAAACCGGAATAAAAGTCAACATTAGGATAAATCCCTCTGTCACCCAATTTTTCGGAAACTACCCTTTCCATTTCTACGGCAATTTCATAATATTCGTCATACCCGAATTTCTCAAACAACTGCTCTGCCAAGCTTTGTAAGATTGTAGCGCGGGGATCTTTGACTTTGTACACACGATGTCCAAAACCCATGATTTTGGCTTTGCGTCGGAGAAGATCATCTACGTAAGGACGAACATTCTCTACAGAACCAATGTTTTCTAGCATCTGAATTACTTCTTCATTCGCTCCCCCATGCAAGGGTCCGCCTAAAGTACCTACGGCACTAGCAACTACAGCATAGGGATCTGTCAAGGTAGAAGCTGTGACTCTAGCACTAAATGTAGAAGCATTCATTGTATGCTCAACATGAAGAATTAAGCAAACATCAAATATCTTGGCTGCTAAAGGATCAGGTTCTTTCTCGTTCAGCATATACAGGAAGTTAGCCGCATAGTCTAAGTCATCCCTGGGTTTAACGGGGTCGTTACCTTCCCGCATTAACTGGAAGGCTGCTACCATTGTGGGAATAGTCGCTATTAACCGGACAGCGGAGTTACGAATATAGACCGGATTATGTAAGTCACGGCGAGAATAGAATAAACCTAAAGCAGCAGCAGAAGCTTGAAGAGCATCCATAGGATGACCACTTTCAGGGAAGCATTTCATCATGTCCCTAATGCGGTATTTGATGCGTCTGTGGAAGAGAACTTCATGCTCAAATGCTTTTAGTTCTTCCTTGGTTGGTAATTCACCCCAGATTAAAAGATATGCAGTTTCTAGGAATGTACTTTTTTCGGCTAATTCCTCAATCCTAATACCACGATATTCTAGAATTCCTTTCTGCCCATCTACATGACTTATACTCGATTGAGCTGCGGGAATACCTTCTAAACCAGGCTTGTATTCGCATACCGTCATGGCAACACCATTTACTTTGTAAAATATCTGCTCACGTTAACTCACCAGAGACTATTTTCACTACAAGAGTTGCCGATATTACAACTATTCTATGCGTTCATATTGAACAACTCTTACAGCAGGTACTTGGGCTGTGTCAACCAGAACATTTGACTACGACCCAAGGGAGAACCATCATCTGGTAGTTTTATTCCCATCATACCTGCTTTTTTGAGGATAAGGCTCTCTTTTGCTTCTCCCCAGAGGAGAATTTCTGCCCAATGGCTTAAACTAGGCTCATGGCCTACTAATGCTAGTTTGGTTTTTTGGGGATATTTTTTAGGTTTAAGCCATTCTTGCCACCAATTTTGAATATTACCATCAAAGCTAAGATGATCTGATGCTTCTAACTGGGAACTCAGTCCAGCAGCAATGAGTATTTCTGCTGTTTGATAAGCGCGAACTAGGGGACTAGTGAGTATTAAATCAAAATTAAAACCGAGTTTGACTAATCTCTGGGCTATTTTCTCGGTTTTTTCTCTTCCTTCCGGGGTGAGTTGTCGTTTTTCGTCTTTTAGTCCTGGTTGATGTTCTTCGGCGATACCATGACGGATTAAGTATAGTTCCATTTTTTCAGTTGGGTGTTTTTATATGATTTTTTATTTTGCGAAAAAGCGCAAACAAGAGGGTAAAATTAGTAATTTCATAAAATCTTTGGATACCGTGAAAGTCTATTTCTTGTATCTCTAGCTAATTGATCAAATGTTTTACAAATTACTTTGCGTGAGTCTACTACAACTCTATTTAAATACCATTTCAATCTAGTTTTTTCAACCTCGCTAAGAAATTCATCTCTACCTATAACAAGAATACCTTGATATTCTATATTCTCACTTCCAAAAATAGAACGAAATTGACCAGTATTCTTAAAATCATCAAGTTTCTAAAACCAATCAATGATTTGACTAAATCCATTTTCAAATCTAGACGACCACTCTGATGTAGTTTTTCCTTTTTTGTTTACAAAAATACTATCTTTTCTAGCATCTTCAAATTCAATGAAACAGTAAATATTATTTACAGAATCACCAACAACTAAATCGGCTCTAAAATTTCCAAATAATGTAAATTCATGTTTGATTTGGTTGCAAAAGTTATCAGGAGCGTACCATCCAATACAGGCAGATAAATGTTGTCTCTCTTTGAAAAAAGGAAGTATATCCTTCCGTTCATTTAATTCCTTATTATCACGCAGTAGATTTTCAAATTCCTCAAGTTCAATCAAACACTGTTTAATATCTATATCACAAAAATCTAGACCACTCATACTTTAGCCTTTTCTAATAATCCATATAACATTTCAATCCGTTTGTAATTAACTATATCAATAATAGTTACTTTTTTAGATTGAAATTCAAAAATGATTCGATATATGCCTACCTTGGCAATAAAATCATTATCTGAACTTGAATTTAGTTTAGAAACTTCAATTTCTGAACAATCAGGAAAGTTTTCTAGACAACTAATAGCATAACTAATCTTTTCTTTCTCTTGAGTTGGTAAAACATCAAGTGCTATTTGTGCGTTATCATCTAAAACTGTTTCATTTTTGTTTACCTGTTGATTTTTAGATTCAGTAGAAGTATCGTAATACTCATCAGATAAGTGTTGAAGTTCATTGAAAAAATTAGTTCCTCCTTCTCCTTTTTCCAATGCGTGCTTGATCTTTGCCAATATTTCTTTTTCTTTTGGGTGATTATGTAACTCAGAAACTACTATTTCTTGAAATTTCTGATTTCTTTGTGCTGTGTTTTCCTGAATATTTTTTGTCATACTAGCCATAAGCCTGGAAACCTGTATAACTGCTATTTTTTCAGTTTCAGATATATTAGAAGTCCATTCTATCAATAACTTAACAACCAACGTTACAAGCTTATGTAAAACCTCCGAATCTAGCTTTTGAATGTATCCGTGAGCCAGTCGGTTGCGCTGTTCAAGACAAGCTTGAATAATATCAAATTCAGAAATTGATAACTCTCCCAAAGAGTACATTGATTTTATTAATTTTATGGCTGGTAAACGTTCAACAGGAATTGATACATCAACTGCTCTTTTTCTTAATGCTCCCTCAAAAAGACTCCAAAGAAAAAGAAAAGCAGGTTCAATATTATTATTTTCAATCAGCTTGCTAACTTGACTAAAATAGTTAATTAGTTCTTCCCAGGATGGCAGTTCTTCACAAGTTCCTGGTAATGATTCTGCTTCCATATCTTCAAGTGTCACTAATAAAAAACGCCAGCCTGGATGTTTACTCACTTCTTCTGCAACAGATTGTAAACGCTCAACTGAAACTGGAGTAATGCTGGTTTTTACTTCAATTATTAAACCTATTAAACCGCATTCATTTTCATTCTTAGTAGCCAGAATATCGGGTTGATAATTATCCAAATCAAACGGTAATTGATCTGCTTTCGGGTTTTGTATAACAGTAAATCCTTGATCACGATACTTTTTGATCAAAGATTCAACTTTCTCATCATGTAAACTTTTAGTATTTTCCATCATAAGTATTCTGCCAATGGTTGAGATTCACTTACTTTGACATAAACACACTTTTGACCAATAATGACACCTTCGCGCAATAATAAGTTATACCAAATTTATACCCGCTTATCAGACAGCAAAAGCCAATTCATTTGCATGGGTTCAGCACTGCTAAACCCTAAATTAATCAAGTCTTTTAATCCGGTTTAAGACTAAATTGGATTATCTCTCGGATTTACCAATCTTAATAATTTCTGTTTGATTTGTGCGTCGAAAACTTCCCATTTCATTTTGGCATAAGCCGAATTTTCATTACCACCTGATAAAAAACCCATGGGAATTTCAAAGCCTCCCGCACCAGTTCTCCCCCCACCAAAAAATCTCCCGGCGCTATCTTGTCCAAAGGCTTCTTTGATAAATTCATCAGGATCTAGGGTCAGTTTTGTCGTCCTCAAAGAACCTATAATTACTTCTAGTTCGTCGTCTTCATCATGAACTATTCCATACACTACCGCAGTATGAACATTCTCTTCTGTAACTAGAAAATCAGCGGCTTGGGGAATTGCGTCCCGATCATCATACCGCAAGTAACCAACACCAGCTATGGAAAAATTATTTTGAACAATGCGGTTTTTAAGCGATCGCTCAATCACATCCATTACACGCTTAGAACGATTTGCTTGTAAAATAGCATTTAGTAACTGAGCATCATAAAATCTGCTCAAATACCCAGCAGCCATAAAATCTTCTTCTTGGGCTTGCATTAACCTATTTGTATCCGATCTTAACCCGTGCATTAAGGCTGTAGCACATTTAATGTGCTGGTTAATACTATTATCTAAGGTCAATAATCCTGCTTGTAAGTATTGAGTAAAAATTGTCGCTGTAGCTCGCACATAAGGACGAACATCCATAAATTCGGATTTGATGTCCCCCTGCAAGCTATGATGATCTACTAGCACTATTAAGGGAATTCCCGCTTGTTGGATTGCTGGTAATAATTGAGAGGTAGTTCCCTGGTTGTCAATTAACACGAAACCGTGATAACATGACAAATCTTTATTTTTCAGGGTTTGCATTGTCCAGCGTTGAGCGGGTAAATTAGTTAATTTAACTAAAGCAATATTTTCCTGATGGCTTAAAGTTCCCGCGTAAATAATGTCACATTTGATATCATACTGTTGGGCAATTAATTGATATGACCAGGCACAAGAAAGAGCGTCGGGATCAGGAAAATCCTGTAAAATCACTAACTGACGTTCATGGCGGTGTCCTAGCAGGGTTTTTTGTAACTCTTCCGATTTCTGAGACGCTAAAGAACTGCCACGCTGAACTAAATAGATACCACCATCACTATTAGCCGGTGATAAAGATGTCCGGGCTAAAGGTGGAGGTTCAATAATGTCTCTCTCTGTTTCTACTTCCTCTGGATTTGGATCTTTAGCTAAAGATAAGTTCTCAAGTTGAGAGGCTGGATAATTCGCGTACATAGGGAACTGTATTTCTAAACGTTGAAGGTGGTGTTATCCATTTAGATATAATCCAAGCAATAATGCGCTGCTAAAGCTACATGAGACTTGTCCATAATCTAAAGTTAATTGTTGGTACTATCTAAAGTTGTTTATTTTTTGTCATTAACACAAGTCAAAAAGTGCCTATAAATGCCAAAAATCAAGCAAGCCTCCCCTTTTAGCATCTATTTGAATTCTTGATTTCGAGACTTGTCTAAACAAATATGCAGATTTTTATGGAAATTAGATAATTATCTTGAATATTTATTTGACTTGTGTTATGCTTACTATCTTGTGTTCAAATTTGTTTCTCAATTTCTTTGGTGGCTTGGTGGCAAATCATTTACTCATAATTGTAGCAAATTATCAGTTAAGAGCAAATCCTCCCTCTATATCCCTTCTTAAAGGATATAACCCCAATTCTTGAAAAACAAGTAATTTGCGACGCTGCGGACATAAAAATATCAGCTTATGGCAATTCTACCCTAAGCTGGTTAGCACTAACCCAAAACAAGTAAAAATACCACTTGTAGCCACTGTTTTAGGTTAAACAGTTCTATCCACAGGTGAAATTTGACCTGAGTTTTTGTAGTTGATTCTGTATAATGTTAAAGGCCTATTACGTACTTTTGCCATTCTTGGTGCAGTCCACTTTTCAGATGTTTTGTTACCTCAAAGTAAAGACTGCTATAAGGTTGGCGAGGTAAATGACGCAAAGGCATCCGTGCTTCTTGGGGTGTACGACTGCCTTTTTTGACATTGCAGCATACACAAGCAGCAACAATGTTTTCCCAGGTGTCACCCCCCCCTCGTGATCTCGGTATCACATGATCAAGTGTCAACTTATCTCCTGTGTAACCACAGTATTGACAAGTGTGTCCATCACGATGCAGGATATTCCGACGGGTCAGAGGAACTTCCATATACGGAACACGGACATAGTGGCGCAATCGGATAACGGTTGGCTGCGGAAAGTCAGTGTAAAGGAATTTACCATTGTATTCTAAGCGTTCAGCTTTGCCTTTCATCAACAACACGGTGGCCCGTCGCCAACTGGTGATGTTGAGCGGTTCGTAAGAGGCGTTCAGGACTAAAACCTTCCCCATGAATCTGCGCTCAAGGTATTAGTTTTACATATATTAACACAAATACACTTTCTTGGGGATAGGAAAGGAATTTATACTTTTATTCTCAACTCAGATTCTCGACTTCTTCCAGAAGTGGGGTATCTTGTGGTTACTATTTTCCCAAATTTGCCAAAAAAATCGCAATAAAGAAGTATTTAGGGGTTGACATTTGATTTTAAATTTGTTATGATTGAGACGATAAGGAAGAACTATCATAAAATAATTAAGTTAAAGAAAAATTGTTGAATATGCGGACACACTAATATTACTCACGCCACCATCTTGTATAAATTACCGGATAAAAGTTAAACTTCCTGATTAAATTGATATAGCTTCTAGGGGATGGGAGAAGCTTTTCGGTGGTGTGATAGGAGTGAAGTCCAATGTTAAATCGCAAACAAACCCCAATTTTTACTGATCATCAAGAACGTGATGCTTATGCTTGGTTTTCTCAGCGGGCTTGGGTAGAAATTGATTTGGGAGCTTTGTCTAATAATGTCAAGGAGTTGGTAAAGTTTTTATCCCCATGTACTCAATTAATGGCAGTAGTTAAAGCTGATGCCTATGGACATGGGGCAGTAGCAGTTGCTAAAACTGTTTTAGAATCCGGTGCTAGTTGGTTGGGTGTAGCGACTGTTCCCGAAGGTATTCAATTGCGGGAAGATGGTATTCAAGCCCCAATTTTAATTTTAGGGGCAACGAACACACCAGAACAAATTCAGGCGATCGCTGATTGGCAACTTCAGCCTACCCTATATAGTCCCAAGCAAGCTTTAGAATTTTCTAACGTATTAGAAAATATTAATTATAATTTACCCTTACCTGTACATATTAAATTGGATACAGGAATGTCTAGATTAGGCACGAATTGGCAAGAAGCAGCAGAATTTGTCCAGTTGGTGCAAAGATTACCCCATTTGCATATTGCTAGTATTTATTCTCATCTGGCAACAGCAGATAGTCCTGATGCTAGGATGATGACAGAACAGCATAGACGATTTGAAAAAGTAATAGCACACATCAAAGCTAAAGGTATCAAAATTCCTATTTTACATTTAGCTAACTCAGCGGCTACTCTTACAGATAGAGGATTACACTATGATATGGTGCGCGTAGGTTTAGCGATTTATGGGTTGTATCCTGCTATTCACTTACAAAATCAAATCAAACTTAAACCTGTTTTACAGGTTAAAGCTAGAGTTACCCAAGTTAAAACTATAACTGCTGGTACTGGAGTTAGTTATGGTCATCATTTTATTGCTGCTGAGGAAATGCGGCTGGCGGTGGTTGGTATTGGTTATGCTGATGGTGTACCCCGTAATCTTTCTAACAAAATGCAAGTATTAATCCGTGGACAGCGTGTGCCGCAAATTGGCGCAATTACAATGGATCAAATGATGTTAGATGTAAGTTCTATACCGGATTTACAAGAGGGGGAAGTAGTTACATTGTTGGGAGAACAGGGAAAAGAGCAAATATCGGCTGATAATTGGGCAAATTGCCTAAATACCATTTCTTGGGAAATTCTGTGCGGCTTTAAGCATCGTCTACCTCGTGTAACTGTTATGTAGATGGGAATATGGGGAGAAATTACTAAGCTGTTACGCATTTAAATTTGATAATCCTAATCTAGCTAGATGTTGTGGTACGGGCATCTTGCCCGCTAGAATCATACAAATTAAATGGAGTACAGCTTAATACCCCATAGCCTAATTCTCAATTTATTAGGACTTACGGAAGTTTCACAAGTCCTGTTTATTTGAAAATTTAAATAAAAATTTAAATTTTTTACCTATTGTCATAAATGATTTGTTATGCTATAATCATGAAATGATAATGCGGATATGGCGAAATTGGCAGACGCGCTAGATTTAGGTTCTAGTTCCGAAAGGAGTGAAGGTTCAAGTCCTTTTATCCGCACTTTTGATTCACTATCGTGGTCAGTCCTTTACTAGTATTGATTTTTTAGGCTTATCCTGGACTGTGGTTATGTTGCTTATGGCTAATTCTGAGTTGTGAGGTTATTTGCAGATTTCCGTATAGACGCATGGAGATGAGCCATATTCCCGTATCGTAGGAAGAAAAAAATACAGAACTGAGAGTGTGGTATAAATAGATGAAAACTCCTGCAATGTAAATTAGTTTAACTGACTGTGAAATACTATCAACAACATCCTCACGTCTTTCCTCTTCAATATCTCCAGGACTTGTGGGGAGAAATCCAAGCTTGTCCCTATTTTGCTATTAATAACCTTAATCGGGATTTTGTGAATACTAAAGGCTTTTCTGTGGTGTTTCAGCGTCAGGGTTTAGCGGAAGTTATCCAAAAATTTCCCTATTTTAAGCCTTATTTAGATTTAGCACTTTTACCTACTTGTAATGCTTTTTATCTCAATCCTTTACTACTTAAAGCGGGTTCTCGTGTTGACCCCCATATTGATCGATCTTTGCGTTCCTATTGTAAAACTGTTGAACCACCAGCATTTGTAAGCGTTCTTTATGTGCGTGTACCAGAGGATATGCAGGGAGGAGAATTGGTGCTAAAATCTCAAAAACGTCAGGTTGGACAAGTTAAACCCCAAACCAATGCTTTAATTTATTTTCAGGGTGATTTAACTCATTCTGTGAATGCTGTTACAACTGCGGGAAATCGCTTAAGTCTTGTTTGTGAACAGTATAGTTTAAATGAAGATGAACTTGAAGAAATACCACATTTTACCTTAGAGTCGAGGATTAATCAAGGGAATGGCAAAAAACAAAAGAAGTAAAAACAAGAATTTATAAGTAGGTGAACGGAAAAAAACCGACATAAGTAACGAAAGGTAAAGTTGCCCAAAACCTCTTCCCAGTTAAGAGTTAAGAGTTAAGAGTTAAGAGTTCCTTTGTCATAACGACAATAAATCTTGATTATCTTTGGTGAGGATAATACCATCAAATTTTGGAACATAGAAACTAGAAGCTATGTGCAAACCCTGAACTTATAAAATTTGTAAAATTTGGACAGTTTATCCCATATTACTAAATGTATCTTTAAGCACAGAACGTGCTGCTAAATGATTACGAGTAGAAGTGAGAATTTCCGCTTCTCGTTCTAAACGAGCCACTGTGTCCTGTATTTCTAGTAATGCTTGTTGTTCTGGAGCGACACCATACAGATTACTACCTATCCAATAAGATAGTTCTGTGGGTAAATCTGGTAAATCATTGGGTAATTCAATATTTTGTTCTGTTAATTTGGATGAAAGATGAACCACATCCCGCAAAAGTTGTTCCACTTCAGATGCTAAAGGACGTAAATCCTTAGCTGGTGGTTGATCTTCAATCCATTCTACCAAACCAACGCGATAAGGCTTTTCCCGCACATACTCTAAAACACGAAACCTTTGCTGTCCTAAAGCTAATAGCTTCATTCTGTCATGAGGTAGCCGTTGATAATGAAGAATTTCCGCGCAACAACCAACATTAGCAATTGTCCCATTAGCTGGGTCAATCATCAATACCCCAAATCGGCGATCGCTCTCCAAAATCGTATTCATCATGATTCGGTAGCGAAATTCAAAGATATGCAAGGGTAATGGTCTGGTAGGAAATAGAACTACTTCAGGTAATGGAAACAGGGGTAGTTCACGAACTGCAATTTTAGAAGAGGATGTCATTGTTAGTTAGTTGAGTATAAATTAATTGTATTCTTAAAATATTATATTGTTTTCTAATTTCTCCCGACTTGGTTTATATTTTATCATTATGTTTGATCGCTAAAGAAAAAGCCCACAACATAAATTTTTTCACAAATTTTTTTACAAAAACAGATCCCCGAATTTTTATCAAAGTCGGGGATCTTATTGGCCAATGACAAATTTACAATTTGACTTCAATATCCACACCAGAAGGCAAATCTAGCTTCATCAGCGCATCAATGGTTTTAGAAGAAGGCTGATAAATGTCAATAATGCGCCTATGGGTACGGGTTTCAAAGTGTTCGCGTGAGTCTTTATCTACGTGAGGTGATCTGAGTACGCAATAGATCTTTCGTTTTGTTGGTAAAGGAATCGGTCCTATAGCTGTCGCGTTGGTACGGTTAGCTGTGTCTACAATCTTCTCGCAAGATGTATCTAATAAACGACGGTCAAATGCCTTCAAGCGAATTCTAATCTTTTGCTGCTGTAGAGTGGCCATATCAAAGTTTTCCAGGTTCGGTAAATTTTAGACTTTAGATTTTAGATTTTAGATTTTAGATTTTTAGATGTCATCTCGAATTTAAAATTTAAAATCCAAAATAGTTTTTGGGAATAGAAAGGAGCAGAGATTTTATCATTTATCTCCGCTCCTTTGTCATGAGAGCAAAAAGGTGAGTGTTATTTCAAGATTTTAGCGACAACACCAGCACCAATAGTCCGGCCACCTTCACGAATAGCGAAGCGCATACCTTGTTCAATAGCGATCGCATTAATCAAGGTTACAGTCATTTTGATCCGGTCTCCGGGCATCACCATTTCTGCCGCATCACCATTATCAGCGGTAAACGCTGTGATTGTACCAGTTACATCAGTTGTCCGCACATAGAACTGAGGACGGTAGCCAGAGAAAAATGGAGTTTTCCGTCCACCTTCTTTTTCTGTTAAAACGTAAACTTCACCTTCAAATTCAGTATGAGGGGTAATTGATTTTGGTTTAGCGATTACCATTCCCCGTTCAATATCAGCTTTTTGGATACCGCGCAGTAATACACCTGCGTTATCCCCTGCTTGACCTTCTTCAAGACTCTTCTTGAACATTTCAATCCCAGTCACGGTAGTAGCGCGAGTATCTTTAATACCTACCAACTCTACGTTATCACCGACTTTGACCACGCCCCGTTCAATCCGACCCGTGGCAACTGTACCACGACCTGTGATGGAGAATACGTCTTCTACTGCCATCAAGAATGGTTTGTCTATAGCCCGCTCTGGGGTGGGGATATAAGAATCTACAGCGTCCATTAATTCGTAGATTTTGTCTACCCAAGGATTTTCACCCCGTTGAGTTTTGGGATTTGCGGTCATTGCTTGGAGAGCTTGTAGACCTGATCCTTTGATAATGGGAATATCATCACCAGGAAAATCGTAGCTCGAAAGCAGTTCTCGTAGTTCTAGTTCTACCAATTCCAGCAATTCTGGGTCATCCATCAAATCTTCTTTGTTCAAGAAGACTACGAGACTGGGAACACCGACTTGTTTTGCCAAGAGGATGTGTTCACGGGTTTGGGGCATAGGACCATCCGTAGCCGCAACTACCAAGATACCTCCATCCATTTGCGCCGCACCTGTGATCATGTTTTTCACATAGTCAGCGTGTCCCGGACAATCTACGTGAGCATAGTGACGACTTTCAGTTTCATACTCAACGTGAGCAGTATTGATGGTAATACCCCGGGCTTTTTCTTCCGGTGCATTATCAATTTGGTCATAACCCTTAGCTACAGCTTGACCCATAGCCGCCAATGTCATAGTAATAGCTGCTGTTAAAGTAGTTTTACCGTGGTCAACGTGTCCAACAGTACCGATATTTATGTGGGGTTTATTTCTTTCAAACTTTGCGCGTGCCATGAATACTAGTTTCCTTTTTTAATTAAGCGTTTCCTTTACTTTTGGCAATGATAGTTTCAGCCACGCTCCGAGGTACTTCCTCGTAGTGACTAAACTCCATCGTAAAAATTCCCCGACCTTGGGTTTTTGACCGGATATCAGTAGCGTAACCAAACATGGTTGCTAGTGGAACTTTCGATACTACCTTCGCAACCCCATTTTCAGTGCTTTGGCTTTCAATCTGTCCTCTGCGGGAGATTAAGTCACCGATGACAGTTCCCATAAAGTCTTCAGGTACTTCAACTTCAACTTTCATCATCGGCTCTAAGATGACAGGAGAAGCTTTTGCAGCCGCTTCCTTGATTGCCATAGAACCGGCAATTTTGAAAGCCATTTCTGAAGAGTCTACGTCATGGTAAGAACCATGTATTAATGTGGCTTTGACATCAATGAGTGGATATCCGGCTAAAATACCGGATTCACAACATTCTTTCATTCCCTGTTCAGCAGGTCCTATGTACTCTTTGGGTACAATCCCACCGACAATTTTAGAGACAAATACAAAACCTGTGCCTGGTTCGCCTGGTTCTAAGTTGATCACCACGTGACCATACTGACCCTTACCACCACTCTGACGGATGAATTTACCATCAACTTTTTCGACGGATTTGCGGATGGTTTCGCGGTAAGCCACTTGGGGCGCACCAACGTTTGCCTCTACTTTAAATTCCCGTAACATCCGGTCCACGAGAATTTCTAGGTGCAATTCTCCCATTCCCGCAATTACAGTTTGGTTAGTTTCAGGGTCAACACGAACACGGAAGGTGGGATCTTCTTCTGACAGGGATTGTAGTGCTTTGGAAAGCTTGTCCATGTCGTTCTTGGTTTTGGGTTCAACCGCTACCGAGATCACTGGCTCAGGAATAAATAAGGATTCCAGAATTACTGGTGAGCCTTCATCACAAAGGGTATCACCTGTCAAAGTATCTTTTAATCCTAGTGCAGCACCTAAATCACCAGCCCGTAGTTCATCCACGTCTTGCCGATCATCTGCTTTCATCAGCACTAATCGAGAAATCCGCTCTTTTTTGTTCTTACTGGCGTTGAGAATATAACTACCTTTCTTCAACACACCAGAATAAACACGAACGAAGGTCAGGCGACCATAAGGATCAGCCATAATCTTAAATGCCAAAGCTGATAATGGTTCGTTATCATCAGCATGACGTTCTACGGGATCACCGTTGAGCAGTGTGCCTTGAATTGGTGGTACTTCTGTTGGCGCTGGCAGGTAATCTATCACTGCATCCAACATCAACTGCACACCTTTATTCTTAAAGGCTGAACCGCACAGCACTGGTACGATTGTCCCAGCAATTGTCCCTTTACGTAGAGCAGTACGGATTTCTGCTTCTGTCAGTTCTTCGCCATCAAAATATTTGGTCATCAAAGCATCTTCGGTTTCTGCTACTGCTTCTACCAATTGTTTGCGATACTCTGTGGCTTTTTCTTGTAAGTCGGCGGGAATTTCTGTTTCTTGGATATCAGTTCCTTGGTCATTTGTGTACATATATGCACACATCCGCACCAAATCTATAATCCCCTTAAATTCAGTTTCACTACCGATGGGTAGTTGAATGGCGATCGCATTGGCCCGCAAGCGATCGCGCATCTGATCATGCACTCTATAGAAGTTCGCACCCGTGCGATCCATCTTGTTAATAAAGGCAATGCGAGGTACTTTATAGCGGTCTGCTTGTCGCCATACTGTTTCTGACTGTGGTTGTACACCACCTACGGAACAAAACACAGCAATTACACCATCTAATACTCGCATGGAACGTTCGACTTCAATTGTGAAGTCTACGTGACCTGGAGTATCAATAATGTTAATTTGATGATCTTTCCAACTGGTACTAATTGCAGCTGCAGTGATGGTGATTCCCCGCTCTCGCTCCTGCTCCATCCAGTCTGTGACGGCTGTTCCTTCGTGAACTTCGCCAATTTTATGAATGATCCCAGAGTAAAATAATATTCTCTCTGTCGTCGTTGTTTTTCCCGCATCTATATGCGCCGCAATACCGATATTGCGTACTCTCTCTAGCGGGTTTGTGCGTGCCACCATTACCTCCTATTGTTGTCGCCCTATGATATCTTGTATATTACTGCTGCTATATAAATCCTAGACGAAGCTAGACATTTACTTCTTACTTCAATGGGAGCATGGGAGCGGTTATCCCTCAGTAAGCTTTCACGCTTTAGCCAAACGCAATATCACTTTTTTTTGCTCTGAAAAAACTATCACTATAATTGCTTGGTTTTCGCATAAGTAATAGTTTAATTAAAGACTATGGTTTTGCCATTCCGCGCTATCAGCTAATTCACATTGTATATGAATTACCGAGCTGGGAAGACGATATCGCTTTTCTACTTAGTTTAGTAACGATAGTGTGCAAATGCTTTGTTTGCTTCTGCCATGCGATGCGTTTCTTCCCGCTTACGAATAGCGCTACCAGTTTCATTCGCAGCATCCATTAACTCATTAGCCAGTCTTCCTGCCATAGTTCTCCCTGGACGTTGACGAGAATACTGTACTAGCCAACGTAATGCTAGGGTAGTACCCCTATCTGTACGCACTTCCATTGGTACTTGGTAGGTTGCTCCACCGACTCGGCGAGCTTTTACTTCTACTAATGGTGTAGCGTTACGCACTGCTTTCTCAAAAGTTTCTAAGGGACTTCCACCGGTGCGTTCTTCAATAGTTTTCAAAGCATCATAAACTATTCTTGCGGCAATTGATTTTTTGCCATGACGCATTAGTCGTCGCATCATCATACTGATCAGGCGACTATTGTACACTGAGTCAGGCGGCACTGGCCGCCTTTGACTAACACCACGACGAGACATACTTCATCCTTGAATAGGGAATTTGGCAACGAAATTATATGTTATCAGAACACAGGAGACTAAAAGCGGTTTCATCAGCCGCTTAATTTTCCTGATTTTTTGTTTATGGCTCTATCAGTTGTCAAGAGACTGAATTAATTCACTTTATTGTCTGTCACCAGACACAGAAGACGACAACTTAATCTACTTTTAAATTTAGATGAAAGTGCTGTTATCTTTTACAGGATTATTCTCAGAAGCTCATGCAACTTGCTTTTTCTCCCAGATACAGAGTTTTGGTCAGGACGATTAACCGTATTTAACGCGATTAACCGCCTCTTCCCTATTTTTTCCCTGCTTTCTGGCGTTTAGTTCCATATTTGGAACGGCCTTGTTTCCTGTCTTTAACTCCGGCTGTATCTAATGTACCACGGATAATATGGTATCTAACTCCGGGCAAGTCTTTGACCCGACCACCGCGAATCATAACTACAGAGTGTTCTTGTAAGTTATGACCAATACCTGGGATGTAAGCTGTCACTTCAAATCCAGAGGTAAGCCTTACCCTTGCTACCTTACGGAGTGCTGAGTTGGGTTTCTTCGGTGTTGTTGTGTATACTCTGGTGCAAACGCCTCGACGTTGAGGGCATTCTTTCAGAGCAGGGGACTTGGTTTTCTGACGCGCTAGTTCGCGCTCACTACGTATTAGCTGCTGTATTGTTGGCATGAGTTACAGCGCGTGAAGCTGCTTTATGATCTAAGTTTTAACAAATCCTGATTATATCATTTTTTCTGATTTTCTGTCAATCATTTTGGAAGGGAACAGGGAACTCTTAACAGGGAACAGAAACCAGGTAATTCCTAACTACTGACAACTGACTACTGACTACTGACTAACAGAGAAAGAATTGCCACAACTACAGATGGATGTTGCTTGAGGGTTATGAAAGCGAAAACCACCACCCATCAAATCTTCTGCATAATCTAGTGACAAGCCATTAATGTAATTTAGGCTTCCTGGGTCTATAACTAGACGAATATCATCAAACTCTACAACCTGGTCTGTGGCTTGTACAGTTGTATCAAAACCCAAATCGTAAAACCAATCACCACAGCCACCAGATTTCACCCGCAAACGAAATAAAATAGTTGATGGTTGTTTGGATTTTAAGCGCCTAATTTCATTAATGGCTGCTGAACTTAAATTAATCATGGAATTTTTTTATTGGTCAGTGGTCAGAAAGAAAAAATCCCCCCCTGTCGATTCCCTTGTAACTATTGCCTATTTTTCACGTGCATAGTCATCTTGATAGCGAATAATATCATCTTCTCCTAAATATTCGCCATTTTGGACTTCAATCAAAATCAAGGGAATCACGCCGGGATTTTCTAAGCGATGAGTTGTACATTGAGGGACATAAGTTGATTGATTATTGCTTAATAATATCTCTTTGTCGCCACAAACTACTTTGGCTGTACCTGAAACAACTATCCAGTGTTCACTACGGTGGTGGTGCATTTGTAAACTCAGGCGATGTCCAGGTTTTACTTCAATGCGCTTAATTTTATATCCGCGACCCTCTTCCAAGACTGTGAAGGATCCCCAAGGACGTAATTCACCTGCGACAACGCTTCTAGAATTAATTGCTGGTTGTAAAGTAAGAGTATTCGTGGGGACTGTTTCTGATAATTTAGCCATAATTACCTCATTTGGAGACATAATAAACCCGTTTTTAGCTGTAACAGTTGATGACAAAGGGACTAAATTCAGCCACTTTGATTAAGATAGCAAAAGTCAGCACTGACTGGTAAAATGAGAATGTTCAAACTCATCTGTCTACATAAAATCTTGAACAAAAACACGAATTAGGATAAGATACGGGTAAGATACCTGAGTTCTTCTTTGATGGTATCAATATATTATGAATCAAGGTCGGAAGTCGAGTCTCTGGTTTCTATAACTAAAACCTAATACTTACATCTACTTCTTTTTTCTGTTTTGTGTAAGTCCTGACTTTGATTCTAGGAAAATTCCAATACCGTTATGAACACGGGCTGCTGTATTGGGAGAACGATCCAGCAATTGACCTCCTAAATAAAGACTGGTAGAACTACCACCGTCTAGATTTAAAGCGTTGATACAACCCATTGTTTGCATTAACTTGGCTTGTTCTTCTAAGGTTGGACCTCCACCACCTGCGCGATTATGTACGGCAGCAATCATTAAGTTACCTGTATTAAGGGTACAAATACTGCTACGAACTGCTTGACTGTTCATAAAAGCAGAACCGAATTTCTCGGCTTCTCCGTCGAGGACTATTTGCCGATTTTCTAATAATAGGGGTCCTGCACCGATAATATAGGGATAACGACTAAATTCGGGTGTGGTGGTGTTGTTGGTAAGGTCAATTTTTGTCCCAATGGGTAATTGTGGTGTCTCATTACGGAAAATCAGGAGATAACCATTTTTGGGAATAGGAATAGCATTTATACCAGTTTTTAACCCTGGTAATTGATTAGTTACTTGATTGTTTTCCACGACAATTATATTTTCATTCTCAGTTAAGGGTGTATAAGTATCTCCCCATGCAGTTGTGTAACGAGAAATGCCATTTTGAACATAGCCAGTATTGAGTAAAATAATAGGTAAACGTTGATTATTGTTGCTAGTTAAGGTTTCTGTGAGGGTGAGGCGACCAAAATAGAATTGTCCGTTATTATTCCAAGCTATTGCTCCTCGGTTAAGAATTGGTCCTGATATCCATTGATTATCTCGTCTAATTGCCCCTAATGGTAATTTATTATTGCGGTTAAAATAACCACCATTAATTGCCGCTACGGCTAAGTAATTTTGAGCAGTTTGGATTAAAGGGGCAGTACCAGTTAATGTTTGCACGTTAGTTTTAGTTAAGATAGGCTTAATGCTTAAACCCACAGTCTGGGGATTAATATCCAACCAAACCACAGGAAAGCGGTCTGTTCCTAAAGTTACTAGCCGTTGTCGCCATTGTAACCCCTGCGCCCAGGTAATATTTCTTTCGACCATTGCATCAGGTTGAATATCAATTACTAGACGATTTGGCTGGGAGACGGTGCTAATTTGTACAGACTGTCCAAAGGGAATACTCAAACTGATAATTGTTTGATTATTGACAATTTCTATTTTTTCAATGGGTGATTCTGTGCTTTGTGCTATAGGAGGTTTAGGGTTATAAACTGCGAGTAAAGCCGCATCAGCAATAGTATCTAAAGTGACAGTCCATTGGCGGTTGGCCGGTGTGGTAGATTTGGGGATAATTTCATCAGGATCTACTACTTTTTTGACTGGTAACTCTTGTCTAATTTGCCAAAAAGTTGCGTTATCTAAGTCTAGTACAATCCGATCCCCTTTTGGTTGTTTACCAAGACGAATATTTCTCAGTTGAGAAGGGGGAGTGGCAATTACTAATGTATTACCATTAGCTTTAATTTGCCATTTTGCTGTTTTAGCTAATTTACTTATATCTAAATAGCGATACCCACCTCTTAGTTTAGTATTAAGAATTATGGGATTTGTCAAGCTAGAAAACCACTGTATTGGCTGTTTACCAGGATTGTTACTACTGAGTAAATCTATGCCCATTAATTGCTTAACTGCGCCATCACTGATATAAGTTTGCATTCCTGTTGGTTGTAACCATGCTCCTGGTAAGGTTCGGCCATTTATAGTAATTTGATTACCAGCACTAACAGCAGTGGGAACGGAATTTGGTATTCTAGGAATATTTTGGGCGAATGCGCCATAACTAGCAGTTAAACACAGTGCTGCTGACAGCAGTGGTGACAGAGAATTGAGTATTTTCCAGATCATTGTGTTTTTTGATAAAGTTATTATGCAAAAACCAGCCTAACGAAAATTTATCAGAAAATTAAAAAAATAATTACCTTTTTTAGAAATAATCATGATAATATGTATATTGGGTTTTTGTCTCTTATCAAGAGTAGCAAACAGTTGTCACACTAAAAATACTAGCGATAACTGCTTTAAATAATACACACTGCTTGGAGGCTATGATCATAGTCTTGGAGATTAAATCTAAAATTCCCACAGCTCTAAAATTTTAGATTAGGGTAATTTTTTTTAGAGTGCATAAACAAATAAAAAATAGAGTAGGCACTGATAACACAGCTTTGGCTAAATGTCAAGCTAAGGCTGAAATTGTTATCCCTAAATTTTGGTAATTATGTATTTTTATCGAGTGCCAATAAATGAGAAAATTTCCCTATAGCAGTAGTAACAACGTCTGTACCTCAATATTTCAGGAATAAAGTATGAGTCATCAATCAAATCAGGGTCAGCAAACTACAATGTCAGATATCAATTGTCAAGATACTTATTTAGGACAAAAGTGGTTAGTAGAAGAAAGGGATGCTTGTGGAGTAGGGTTTATTACCCATCGTCAGAATATAGCTAGTCATGAAATTTTAAACAAGGCTTTAACTGCCTTAACTTGCTTAGAACATAGAGGGGGTTGTAGCGCTGACCAAGATTCTGGTGACGGTGCGGGGATACTGACAGCAATTCCTTGGGAATTATTAGCACAAGATAACAGTCACGGAATTGATTTTGCTAATGTGAGTCATAAGGCGGTGGGAATGATATTCTTGCCCCAAGACTCGGAAGCGGCTCAAGTTGCTAAGAACGCATTTGAGCAAATAGCAGCAGAGGAAAAATTGACTGTACTGGGCTGGCGAGTAGTTCCGGTGCGTCCAGAGGTGTTGGGTGTACAAGCTAGAGAAAATCAACCTCGTATAGAACAGGTTATAATTTCTTGCGCTGATAAAAGCGGTGATGAATTGGAAAGAGAACTGTATATTGCGAGTAAACGCATTATGCAAGCGGGAAGGAGAATTTCTGAGGATTTCTATGTATGTTCTTTCTCTAGTCGCACCATTGTTTATAAAGGCATGGTACGTTCGGCTGTATTGGGGGATTTTTATGAAGATCTCAAGCATCCTGCTTTTAAAGTATCATTTGCGGTATACCATCGCCGCTTTAGTACCAATACTATGCCGAAATGGCCTTTAGCTCAACCCATGCGGTTATTAGGTCACAATGGAGAAATTAATACCCTGTTGGGGAATATTAATTGGATGATGGCACGGGAGGCGACTCTGAGTCATCCAATTTGGGAAGATCGTTTTGATGAACTCAAGCCACTGGTAAATACTGATAATAGTGATTCTGCTACTTTAGACAATGTATTAGAGTTACTGGTACGTTCGGGACGTAGCCCCTTAGAAGGGTTGATGATGATGGTTCCGGAAGCATACAAAAATCAACCTGCTTTAGCGGAATATCCAGAAATTGTAGATTTTTATGAATATTACAGCGGGTTGCAGGAAGCGTGGGATGGACCAGCACTGTTAGTATTTAGTGATGGGAAAAAGGTAGGAGCAACATTAGACCGCAATGGTTTACGACCTGCGCGTTATGTCATTACCAAAGATGATTATATCGTTGTGGCTTCGGAAGCGGGAGTTGTAGATTTACCAGAAGAGAATGTTCTAGAAAAGGGTAGACTAGGACCAGGACAAATGATTGCGGTAGATTTAAATACCCAAGAAATCTTGAAAAATTGGGAGATTAAACAACGTATTGCAAAACAGTATCCTTACGGGGAATGGTTGCAAAAATATCGCTTAGAATTGAATCGCTTAGTTAAGGGTGAGTCAAATGGTAATGGACATCATAGCTTAACTAATGGCAATAGGCAGACTAGCAGGAAAATTGATACACAAGTCCTATTACAACAGCAAATCGCTTTTGGCTACACTATAGAAGATGTGGAAATGGTAATTCACCCCATGGCCAGCACTGGTGCGGAAGCGACTTTTTGTATGGGTGATGATACTCCATTGGCTGTGCTTTCGGACAAACCTCATTTACTGTATGACTATTTTAAACAACGTTTTGCCCAAGTGACTAATCCAGCTATTGACCCTTTGCGGGAGAAGCTGGTTATGTCCTTGACAGTGGAACTGGGGGAAAGGGGGAATTTATTAGAACCTAAGCCAGAGTACGCTCGTAAGCTCAAATTAGAATCGCCTGTACTCACTCAAGCAGAATTGGAAGCAATTAAACTGTCAGGATTTGCCACGGCTGAATTGTCGACTTTATTTCCCATATCTACAGGTCCAGATGGTTTGAAGTCCGCTGTGGAATCTTTACAAAAACAAGCGGCGGAATCTGTACGGGCTGGGGCAAAGATATTAATATTAAGCGATCGCACTGACACGGGTATTGCTGCGGAATATACTTATATTCCGCCATTGTTAGCTATTGGTGCAGTTCACCATTATTTGATTCGCGCTGGGTTGCGAATGAAAACGTCCTTAATTGTGGATACCGCCCAGTGTTGGAGTACCCATCATTTTGCTTGTTTATTGGGTTATGGTGCGGGTGCTATTTGTCCTTATATGGCTTTGGATACTGTGAGTGCTTGGTGGGATGATCCTAAGACCCAGCAGTTTATGACTAGGGGGAAAATTGCTACTTTGACCTGGGAAAAAGCTATAGAAAATTATCGCCAAGCTGTAGAATCGGGTTTGTTGAAAATTCTCTCGAAAATGGGGATTTCTCTGCTTTCTAGCTACCAAGCAGCACAAATATTTGAAGCGATTGGTATTGGTGGTGATTTGTTGGCTTTGGGTTTTCGGGGAACAACTTCCCGTATTGGTGGTTTAAGTGTGAGTGAATTAGCTCAAGAAGTGTTATCTTTCCACCGCAAGGCTTTCCCAGAATTGACAGCGAATAAGTTAGAAAATTTAGGTTTTGTTCAATACCGTCCTAGTGGGGAATATCACAGTAATAACCCAGAGTTGGCTAAGGCTCTACATAAGGCGGTTAATGGTAAGCAATATGACCATTATCAAGTGTATAAACAGCATCTGCAAAACCGACCTGTGACAGCACTGCGTGATTTATTGGATTTCCACAGTGAACGGACACCAATTTCTTTGTCAGAAGTAGAGTCCGTTAATGATATTGTGCGGCGTTTTTGTACCGGGGGGATGTCTTTAGGGGCTTTGTCACGAGAAGCACATGAAACTTTAGCGATCGCTATGAATCGCATTGGTGGTAAATCTAATTCTGGTGAAGGTGGAGAAGATCCGGTTCGTTACAACGCTTTAAATGATGTTGATACTGCTGGTAAATCTCCTACTTTCCCCCATTTGCATGGGTTAAGAAATGGTGATACCGCTGCAAGTGCCATTAGACAAGTTGCGTCAGGGCGGTTTGGCGTTACGCCCCAATATTTAGCCACAGCTAAACAAATTGAAATTAAAATCGCTCAAGGTGCAAAACCAGGAGAAGGTGGACAGTTACCAGGTCCCAAGGTTAGTCCCTATATTGCTATGTTACGGCGTTCTAAACCCGGTGTAACTTTGATTTCTCCACCACCCCACCATGATATTTACTCTATTGAAGACTTAGCACAGTTGATTTTTGATTTGCACCAAATTAACCCTAAAGCTCAAGTTTCAGTAAAATTAGTCGCAGAAATCGGTATTGGCACAATTGCTGCGGGTGTAGCTAAGGCTAATGCTGATATTATCCAAATTTCAGGCCATGATGGCGGTACTGGTGCATCACCCCTTTCTTCTATTAAACACGCTGGTACTCCTTGGGAATTGGGTTTAACAGAAGTACATCGGGTATTAATGGAACATAGGTTACGCGATCGCGTTATCTTGCGTGTGGATGGTGGTTTAAAAAGTGGTTGGGATGTATTAATTGGGGCTTTAATGGGTGCTGAGGAGTTTGGTTTCGGTTCGATAGCTATGATTGCGGAAGGCTGCATTATGGCGCGAATTTGCCACACTAACAACTGTCCTGTGGGTGTAGCTTCTCAGAAGGAGGAACTGCGGAAGCGGTTTACAGGAGTTCCCGAAAACGTTGTCAACTTCTTCTACTTTGTCGCGGAGGAAGTGCGGAGTCTGTTAGCTAAATTGGGATATCGTTCTTTATCAGAGGTAATTGGTCGCGCTGATTTATTAACAGTACGCTCTGATGTAAAACTCAATAAAACCCAAGCTGTGAACTTAGATTGTTTAACTAAGCTACCAGATACAAAAATTAATCGTGATTGGTTAGTACATGAAAAAGTTCATAGTAATGGACCTGTATTAGATGATCAATTACTAGCTGATGCGGATATTTGTCAAGGAATCCAGGAACAAGGGATAGTTAGTAAAACCTACGCCGTTGTTAATACCGATAGAACCGTCGGGACTCGGTTAACTGGGGTGATTGCTTCAAAATATGGTGACAACGGCTTTAAAGGGCAAATTAACCTGAAGTTTCAAGGCAGTGTCGGGCAAAGTTTCGGCGCGTTTAATCTTGATGGTGTGATTTTGAGCTTAGAAGGTGAAGCCAATGACTATGTAGGGAAGGGAATGAATGGTGGGGAAATTATCATTAAACCCCCAGCAAATGCGACTTACAACCCAGCGGAAAACGTCATTGTCGGTAATACTTGCCTTTATGGTGCTACTGGTGGTAGATTATTTGCTAATGGTTTGGCTGGAGAACGGTTTGCTGTACGCAACTCAAAAGGTACAGCCGTGATTGAAGGTGCTGGTGATCACTGCTGCGAGTACATGACTGGTGGTGTAATTGTCGTCCTGGGTAAAGCAGGCCGGAATGTTGGTGCAGGAATGACTGGTGGTTTGGCTTATTTCCTGGATGAAGTCGGTAATTTCCCAGATTTCGTAAATCATGCTATTGTTAAGGTCCAGCGGGTTGCCAGTGATGCGGGTGAAAAACAGTTGTATGATTTAATTCAAGCTCACGCTGATAAAACTGGTTCACCCAAAGCCTTAGAAATTATCGCTAATTGGCCAGAGTATTTACCCAAATTCTGGCAATTAGTACCACCATCTGAAGCTGACAGTCCAGAGGCTAAAGTGGCAGAAAAACAATTAAGTTCTGTGTAATTTGTCTGAATCAGGATGTTCAGGATTTGAGGATTTACAGGATTTAATTAAATACTTTATCCTGTTTATCCTTTAATCCTTTTTTGTCTGAATCAGGATGTCCAGGATTTGAGGATGTACAGGATTTAATTAAGATTATGTGCATCTTTATCCAGAATTAGTATAAGCTGATAGACATTTAATTTGCATAATTAAAACAGGCAGGATGCCTGTTCCACAAGAGTTTTAGTTGTGAGCAATATACAATCTAAATGTCCAACAGCTTATTCATCCTGTTCATCCTTTAATCCTGGGTATCCTGATTCTGACTTTATTTCTTTAAGGTTTCTTAGCTTTCTCAAGTTTCTGAGATTTCTGAGATTTATGGGCAATTAAGGATGGATACTGATCTTGCATTTCTAGAAGTTCGGGGACAGTCACAAATTCATAACCCTGTTTGCGAAACTTGCTAATGATTTCTGGTAATGCTTTGACAGTGTGAGATCGATCTCCGCCTCCATCGTGCATTAATACAATACCGCCCGGTTTAGCTTCTCTAAATATATTATTCATTAACCGAGGTACAGCGGGACGTGAATAGTCTTTGGAATCAGATGACCACATAATAACAGCATATTTATTACTTTTAGCATAAGCTACCACTCCATTGGTCATGTTGCCACCAGGTGGACGAAATAGACTAGTTTTCACTCCTGTAGTTTGATAAATTATGTCTCCGGTATTTGCAACTTCCGCAGCGGCTACCTGTGCATTCATGTGATGATACCAGTGATGCCAAGTATGGTTAGCGATAGTATGACCATCTGCAACTATTCGTTTTGTCAAGTCGGGATAATTCTTAACATTTTGGCCGACGACAAAAAAGGTGCTTTTGATGCGATTTTTCTGGAGAATATCTAATACTTTTGCTGTACTATTAGGCCAAGGACCATCATCAAAGGTTAGGGCGATAACTTTTTTTTCTGGGGGAAGTTTGGCTTCACTGATGACAATTCCTTGAAAGTTAGTCGGTACATCAGTAGAAACACCTTTTGCTTGTGCTTGTTGTTGCCAACTGGTGAGCATTTCTGTTTTCAACTGCTCTAACCGCTCTTGAGTTACCATAAGAACAGCAGTATCATTATCCTTGGTGCTGACGCTGCGATTTTGAGCGTCAGAGGTGCTATTTTTGAACATGATCATTAAAGCAATGCTTAAAGCACCAGTTAAGCCAAGTATTGATATTAATATTCCCCGTGTCTCAAAAAATGACTTATTATTTTCCACAGCATAACTCCTTCAAGGGGTGAGCAATAAATGATCAGGATAATGGTTCTGATGGTAGGTTATAACACATTTCTCTATGTACTGAGATTCACTAGCCTGACTTAACCTAACTTCTTCCTTGACAGGGGAGAGGTTTGGAGATTTGCTAGAGTGGGTGAGGACATAGTTTATTTTTTCCAGACTACTAATATCACTCCGGTGACAATTAAACCTAGTCCAAAAACACGGTTGAGAGGAATAGTTTCTTTTAAAACAAAGTAACCTAATAATACAGAAAATATATAACCAATTGATACAGCGGGAGCAGCAACGCTGAGATTGATTCTCGTCAGCAGGAGAATATAAGCGACAGCACCAATACCATAACAGGTTAGTCCTAATAAAAGTTCTGGTGTAGTCACAATACTAAGAATATGACTAATAGCGTTACCTGCATCAACTTTACCTAATTTTGTCGCTCCTATCTTCAAAAAAAACTGTCCAACAACACTAATGATAACTGAAATTAGCAGTAAACTAAATTCTTGGATTGACACGGATATTACCTGAGATGGTATATAGAACACAAATATGAATCCATAAGGCTTGACTACGCCAATGGGAAACGCTGCTACAGAAATAGGGTTTATCGGGTTGAGATTGAATAAAATGATACTATAGTCATATTATATTTGAGCTTTCTCTCAAACCTCCAGTTTCCTTTAATGTATAAAGAGGACGACCTTTTACTTCTTCGTATATCCGGCCAATATATTCGCCTAAAATACCAATACAAATTAATTGAACTGAACCAAGGAAAAACATGGAAATTGTAATTAATGTGTAACCAATTATGGGGGAGAATGGTTCAGATAAACGCCAATACAAAACTAATAATATCATAAATAAGGCAATAAAAGCTGATAATATGCCTATATAAGTTGCCAGCCTTAAGGGAACTGTGGAAAAGGAGATAATACCATCAATTGCTAAAGCCCAAGATTTACCAAATGTATATTTTACTGTACCAGCAAAGCGGGGATCTCGTTCAAAAAGTACGGAAGTTTGTCGAAAACCTACCCAAGCACGTAAACCGCGAATGTAGCGATTACGTTCTGGCATAGAATTAAGGATATTTACGACCTGTCTATCCATTAAACAAAAGTCTCCTGTATCTTCGGGAATATCAACTTTAGCCAAGCGTCGGAGAATGCGATAAAAAAGATATGCAGTCAAGCGTTTTAGCCAGGTTTCTTGTTGACGAGATGTCCGCTGGGCATAAACTACTTGATATCCTTGATGCCATTTGTCAATCATGGTTAAGATTAATTCTGGTGGATCTTGGAGATCGGCATCCATAACAATGATACATTTACCTTGGACAAAGTTCAAACCTGCGGTAACAGCGATTTGATGCCCAAAATTCCGGGCTAAACTGAGGTAATGGACTCGGTTGTCACAATGATGTAATTCGCGCATCATACTTAAAGAGCGATCGCGGCTACCATCATCTATTAAAATTAATTCAGCCTCACCGTCTAACTGTGCCATGACATGATGTAATCGGCGATACATCTCTGTGATGTTTTCTGATTCGTTATAAATGGGAATCACTAGGGAGTAGATAGGTTGGTTGATCATGATAAAATTTTTTGAGAAACTTGAAGATCTTTAAAATTCATCTTGAAAATTTAATTACCTGAAAATCAAAACATAATGAATGATTACCGTTATCTGAAAATCAATAAAGACTATATCATACTATTAACAATTTGGTTGATAGGATTACTGATAGATAGAACATGGTTTTTCTTAGATGAATCTATTCCATCCTATGATCAAAGCGCCCATTTAACCGCAGCATTGCATCATTATCGAATTTTTCAAAACCTGAATATTTTATCAGGTAATTGGTGGTTATCTCTGTGGGAATTAACCCCCAGTTATCGCGCTCCTTTTGTGTATATTTGTACTGTACCATTTTTGGTATTATTTGGTAAAGGCTATGATCAAGCCAGTTTAGTCAATTTATTATATACAGCTATACTTATTTTATCAGTATATCACTTAGGGAATTATTTATTTAAAAACCGAAAAATTGGCATCACAGCCAGCATATTTTGCTTATTATTTCCCATTATGGGAATTATGCGAACTGATTATTTATTAGATTATGGTTTAACGTCTATTGTCATAGCTACTTTCACCATTTTAACAATTTGGAAAGATAGTTATACTGGTTTTGTATCATGGGTATTAACTTTGATATTGGGGGTAGGAATAGGGTTAATTATGTTAGCTAAACCCACAGGTTTTATTTTTATTCTTATTCCTAGTATCTACACATTAATTATTTTTATCAGCAAACGTAAATTTATTAAACTAATTCAAACAGCCTTATCTTTAATTTTAGCTTGGTTAATTTGTGGTTCTTGGTATAGTTTAAATTGGTTAACTATTATTACTTCTGCATTAAATGCTAATAATGTGGGAAAAGGAGAGGGTGATCCTGCTGGGACAACCATTGCTGGTTGGTTATATTATCCGCAAACTATCCCAGAAACTGTTGGTTTTCCGATATTATTTGTGAGTATTGGTATTTTGTTAATTTATCTTTTTAAATCTAGATTTAGTCAAAATGCAGTTAAAGATAATTTAGCTAAGTCTGCTTTAAATTGGTTATTTATTTTCTTAATTGGTAGCTATGTAATTTGTTCTCTAGGGACAAACAAAGATATTAGATTTATTCTTCCTTCTTTTCCGGTAATTAGTTTAATTTTAGCTTACTTTTTTAATTTAATTGAAAATATCTGGTTTAATAAATTAAGATTAGCAACTATACTATTAAGTGGCATTATTTTACTAAATAATTTATTTCCTTTACCTCTAATTCAGGCTTATGGTGGAAAACATTTACCAAATAATGAAAGTAAAAAATATCCTCTTGCTGAATTAATCGAGAAAATTTATCAAACTACCCCATATTTAAAAACAACTTTAGGAGTAGTTCCCGTTTCTACACCCCAAGTTAATGAATTTACCTTAGATTATTTCGGTACATTGGCTGATTTTCGCGTCTATGGTAGAAAATTAACCATGAAATTATCGCAAGTAGACCAAGATTTAGAGTATTTATCTTGGTATGTTACCAAAGATAATGAACCAGACGAACCGGGAGAAAAGGGAGAAACTAAACGCAAATTAAAATCTTTGATAGAAACTTCTCCTGATTTAAAATTACAAAGTGATTGGGTATTACCCCATGGTGATAAATTAAGATTATATCATCGGAAAAATCCTCAGATAGTTGTTGAGAAATTAATTGAAAAATTAAATAATGATCAGCATGATCAGAAATCAGTTACTTTAGAAAAAGTTATAACTGCTAATCAATTTATAATAGGTAAAAATAACTCCGTTACTTATCAAATAACTGGTTCATGGGATGAATTACAAAATGGTTTGTTACTATTAAAATGGCAAAATGGTCAATCAGCTTGGTATCATGATCATGCAATTGGTCTAGGTAATTTATATTGTGGTATAAAATGTCATCCCCAGGGAAATTTTCGAGTCATTGAGAATCTAGCTACATTTATTCCCCAGGAATTACCACTAGGAAAATATCAACTATCAGCATTCTATTTAGATAGAATTACTGGTAAAATCACACCTTTAAATAGTTCTGACATAACTGTAAATGTTACAGACACAGGAAAATTAACAAAAACACCACCTTTAGATTTAGTTTCTCGAATGTCACAATTAGCAGTAGAATTACAAAATGGCAAGTTAGATAATATCTTTGTACAGATAGATAATTTTAATCAATATGACCCGACGCAAGACTATTTAAAACAAATTGAATTTGCTGCTAATTATTACTTAAAAAATCAACCAAATAACTTAAATTGGCGTTATACTCTAGTGCTATCACAACTTTTACAGCGCAAAGCACCAGCATTAATTCAGAATTTAACAGAATTAACTAAATATGATGGACAAAATCCTTATACTTGGCTTTATTTAGGAGTTGTTTATTTATATGACTTTCAACCCAGACAAGCCGAAAAGCAGTTAATAATGGTAGAAAAAATCAAACCAGATATCCCAGAATTAAAGACTTTAAAAACAGTGACAAATATTATGAAATTTCTCCCCTTAATTCACTTCTAAAATATGAACAATAAACAATGGTTATTAGGGTTATTGGTAGCGTCTTTGGTTTTATGGTTAATGTTTCTGGGAAATTTACCTTTACGAGATTGGGATGAAGGTACTTATGCTATAGTTGCTAGAGAAATTTATCGTACTGGTAACTGGGTTTATCCTACTATTCAAGGAGATCCTTTTTTATTAAAACCACCTTTAATGCAGTGGTTAATTGCTATTTGCTATCATGCAGGAGGAATACAAGAATTTACTACTAGATTTCCGGGAGCATTTTTAACCGCGCTAGGAGTTCCTTTACTTTACTTAATTGGAAGGTTAATTTTTGCAGAAACTTTACCAGCTTTATTTTCGGCTTTGGTTTATTTAACATTATTGCCTGTAGTCCGTCATGGTAGACTAGCAATGTTAGATGGAATGACTATTTCCTTTTTCTTATTATTATTATTTTGTGTTCTTAAAGCGCGTCATGATAGAAAATATGCTGTTGGTATCGGATTTTGTTTGGGTTTAATTACTCTGACAAAGGGAATGTTAGTAGTAGTTTTAGCAGGAATAGCAGGTTTATTTATCATTGCTAATAAACAATTAGCTATATTTAAAAATCCATTTCTATGGATAGGAATGTTTTTAGGAAATTTCCCTGCTATTGCTTGGTATTTTGCTCAATGGCAACATTATGGTAATATTTTCTTAGAAGTGCATTTTCAGTCTCAAGCTTTTGATAGACTAGGAAAAGCTGTAGAAGGTAATACTGGTCCGATTTGGTATTATTTACTGGAAGTGATAAAATATGGTTTTCCCTGGTTGTTATTTTGGCCAGGAGGTTTATATTTAAGTTGGAAAAATCGTCATACTGCTTGGGGTTGTTTAACTCTCATTGGTACAATTGTTTATTTTGCCATAGTTTCTTTAATGAGTACCAAATTACCCTGGTATATTATGCCTGTATACCCATTTTTAGCTTTAGCAATTGGGGCTAATTTAAGTTATATTTGGCAGGAAGAGAAGTTTAAAACTAGATTTTTGACGGGATTTTTTGCATTTTTAGTTATTATTGGTTTAGCAGGTTGTATTTATTTTAGTTTAGTTGATAAACAGCCATTGTTAATTGTTATGAGCATTATTTTAGCAGTGACTATGGGAATCACATCATGGTTTATTAATCAGCATAACCGTCAATTTATCCCGGTTTTATTTGCGGGAATGTATTTAGTTTTAGCAATGTTAATGAGTTCTCAATCATGGATATGGGAGTTAAATGAAAAATTCCCCGTTTTACCAGTTGCAGCATTAATTAGGGATAATATTCCACCGGGAACAGAAATTTATACTTCTTTTCCTGATGGTCGTCCTAGTTTAGACTTTTATAGTGATTGTCAAGTTATTCCTACATCTTTTGCAGATTTACAAGATAAGTTTGTTCATAAATTTTATTTGTTGGTGGATAATGACACCTTGCAGAAAATGAATTTAAGGGGGAGTAAAATTATCGGGGAATCAGAAGGTTTTAAATTGATTTCACCCCTAATTAATTGACTGAACATATTTTTAAAGCTGGTACTGTCTATAATCAGTTCTAAGTTCAAGCCACCCAAAGCTTTTGAGCAAATCGAATAGAAAAGGTTATTACCAGTATGGCAAAAAAGCCTATAGACATATATCCCCAACGAGGATAACGCGATAACAATACACCCAAAGCTACACTTAAAGAGATAATACCGTAAGCAATACGATTTAATGACCAAGTTCCTCCAGAGGCTAAAATCAACGCTAAGGCGCAGAATCCATAAATCAGCGTAATAGGGGTTAATTGAGTGCGTAAATGCCATAATAAGTAAGCACCACCTAAAATCGGGACTGCATTAATCAATGGATCACCCCCTAGCAACCACAAAAATAAAATTAAAGCGTAAAAGCCATAATCCACCTTGACAGAACCTAATATTTTACGGAAGTACCACAATAAATAACTGCTAATTACAATAATCATAAATAACAATGGATACCAAGGATCTTTTAAATATCCTGATACTGTGTTAACCGGTCCAATTGTAATTTGCATTATAATCCTTAACCAACTCTGCCAGTCAAATCCAAGTGAAGGCCGCCATGCTTTTTGTGCATGGATAAAAGCCAAAGCATCACCAAATTTAATCTGACAATACAAGCTATAGATAAACAGACCACCACCAGTAGCTAAACTTGCAAGGTAAAATTTTATTCCCCTTTTTTCTTGCCAAGATGTAAGTAAAAAGGCTGGTATCAATGCTATACCAGTTGGACGGGCAGCGGTAGCTATGGCACCCCAAAGAGCCACCCAAGCACTTTGTTTTTTATCAAAAGCTCGTAAAGCAGCTGTACTGAATAAAAGATATAAGCCTTCAGAGTAAATTACCGTACAAAATAAAGAGGCTGGAAACCATGTAAATACGGCAGTTGTCCATCGTGCTGCACTCTTACTATAAAACTCATTTACCCAACTATACAAGACGAGCAATGCTATCAGAAATGCCAGATTATTGACTAATATTCCTGCCACTTTAAATGGTAATCCAAACATCATAAATGAATGAATTAATAAAGGAAATAACGGAAAAAAGGCAACTGAATATTCTTGCTCATGAATTGAAAAATTGTAGCCAGAAGTTGCTATTTTTTCGTAATGCAGACTATCAAAAGCATAAAAAATATCCCAGCTAAATGTAGCTTTCATGCCATCTGTTGGTATCGGCAACAAAGGGGCAAATACGAGCATTGCTATTGTTATAGTAAGTCTGCTTGTTAACCACATTACTATGGGAAAAAATAAACTATTATTAATAAGCTTTTGACAGTTAATTATTTCCATATATTAGGATTATGTCCTTTTCAGATTGATGAAGTAAATATCTAAAAAAAGTATACATCTTATTGGTGATAATGCAACTTAAACCGTGACTTAATTTTGAATTAAGGCATTATATCCCACTAGATGTAGATTTTTGTGTAATAAAATATAAATAATATCGCTCATCATAATTAAAGCCTTTTTTAAATTCCTTGATAGGATCAATCTTTAAGTCAGGATGATTAATTTCTAATGGTTTATTTAAAATCAATAATATGGGTTTTAATTGTTGTTTGCTGATTTGACTGACTTGGCTTAAAATTTCCATTTGATCAACTTCTTGTCGTTTAGTAGTAAATAACACAAAGCTACTTATCTTTTGAATTTCTGGATAATAAATTTGGCGATTAATATATCCAGCAATTGGTGACATTGTATAATCTTTACTCCCTACAATAAACATATCATTTAATTGATATTTATATTTCTCCTTTATATAAGCAGATGCTTCTTTGCTAGATGAAAAAGGAATAATCATGTCTCTACCAAAAGCAAATATTCCTCCCGCCATTTGCACATATAAAATCAACATAATCACAGATAAATAATAAGGTTTTGTCCATTTAATAACTTGTATAATATGAGTTTTCAACTTTCGGGGAAATAATTGCAAAAATAAAGATGTTTGAGAATAATAACTAGCAAGCCAAAGGCATACAACTAATAAAATATACAAATGCCCATAATGACGAGGACTACCTAAAAATTTAACGTATGTAAAGACAAGAATTTCAATTGTTCCAAAAGTGTAAAGAAACAAAACAAGTGGTTTTCTGAAAAATGATATTGTGAAAAATCCGAAAAATACTATAGATAAAATAGAAAATAAAATGAGGCTTAATTGTTGAGATTCACCAGGAACTAAAATAATAATATAACTATTCCAAAGCCTTACTAAAGTAGTAGTTAAGTGTTTAAAGTCAAAGTTTAATATAACTCCTGATAAACCTCCAGCTAATTTACTATCTTGAGGAGGAATAAGTTGAATCAAGGAGATAATTATTCCAGTTAAAACAATTAAACTACTTAAAATAATGTCATGTTTTTTCGCTAAAAGGTTTTGATGTAAAGATTTTTGAAAAATATACTCTAACGATAAAGTAATACTAAATGCTATTGCTAACATTAAGCAATAAGCATTTGAATTAGCAATTAATAATAAAACAATAGAAAGTTTAAGATAACTCTGTTTTCTTTGAGGATAGATAATGCAGAACAAAAAACATAATAATAACCCAATTGCATAATTTCTGCTAATTAATAAATATTCATAAAATGGAATATAACCTAAACAAAATAACAACTTTTGTGAATAATTAAATGGGGAATATCGAGTAAATAAATAAACAGATGATGTAGCTAAACATAGGTGAAATATTTGCATAATCACAGGGTTATTTGTGATTTGTTTTAAAATAGCCAAACAGATATACCAAACAAAGGGATGTCCTTCATAATGAATGTTATGAAATAATTCAAATAATGATTGACTATCTCTAACAATAAGCCAAACATTTAATTCATCGCGCCACATAGCATGATGGAGAATAGCAGGTAAACCAATTAAAAAAAATAAAGTAGTGCAAGAATTGCTAAACAGTATATTATTCTGGGTAAGCCGTTTCCAAACAAAATTCATATTGAATTTTACCTAACCTAAAAGAGGATTTTGGTGGTTATTTATCTATTGATAAACAAGGTTATTTTGTGGACTATCAATTAATCACTATCAATTAATCACTACTAAATAGTACCATACTTTAGTGCAATTTTTCATGCGGGAATTGAGTAATATAAGAAAATTGATATATAAACTGGTTAATTAATAATAATTGCTGATATAGCGATTATAGGAATCCTAAATAAGATGTTATATTAAATTAATATACATAGCTTTCTAATCAAAAATATGCAACTAATCCAAAAGCAATATTACACTCCAGAGGAATATCTGGAATTAGAAGCAACTGCTGACTACAAAAGCGAATACATTGACGGACAAATCATTGCTATGGCTGGTCTATCTATAAATCATAACCGCATCTCTTTGAATTTAAGCTCTGGACTGAATTTTGCCTTCAAAAATCAAAATTACGAAGTTTTCATGGGTGATATGCGTCTATGGATACCTCAAAAGCTAATATACACTTATCCAGATGTGATCATTATTGCAGATGAGCCGGAATTTGTCAACAATCGGACAGATACAATTACAAACCCCCAGGTAATTATAGAAGTTTTGTCTAAATCTACTAAAAGTTACGACAAAGAAGATAAATTTGCCGCTTACAGAACAATTCCCACTTTTCAAGAATACCTATTAATTGATCAAAACCGTATTCATGTAGAACAATTTTCTAAAATTGGGAAAAAAAGATGGAATTTTTGTGAATATGATGCAGAAGATGAAAATATATCTCTGACAACAGTACCTTTCACAATTTCTTTGCAGGATATATATAATAAAGTCAAATTTGAAATTGCAGAACCTGAAACAAAAAACAATAGTTAGAACCTCCTCAACCAACCCAAATTTCCTGGGCAAAACCCACTGCTAATTTACTTAACAAAGTGATAAATATACCCATCAATAAATAAGCTTGACGGGGATAGCGAGACAAACAGACACCTATAGCTGCACTCAGAGGTACAATGCCATAAGCAAGACGACTTAAAGAAATTGTCCCACCAGAAGCTAAAAGTAAACCAATACCACAAAAACCATAAACTACCATAATGGGAGTTAGTTGCTGACGGAAATACCATAACAGGTAGCTACTACCTAATATCATAGATAGGTTGAGCAAATTATTTATTAATCCTTGGTCTGCAATTATTAATAATAATATGACTATGACATAAGCAGCACGGAATATCTGGGGATGGAAATATTTACGCCAATAGAATAAACAAGAAGAACTAATGACAATTAAACTAAAAAACAGCGGATACCAAAAGTCTTTAACTCCACCTTCATCATTTTCTACCCAACCAAAATACCAATTGTTGCCAAAAGGAATTTGCATAAACATATTTAACCAACCTTCCCAATCAAAACCTAAGGAAGGCCGCCACCCTTTTTGTGCAGCAATGAAGGCTAAAAAATTATCAAAATTTAGCCCACAATACACACTGAATACTAATAAACCTGTAGCGGATAATAAACCTGCTATATAGGCAATTGGTGGTTTATTCTGTCGCCAAGCTGTGATTAAAAATGCGGGGATTAATACCATGCCTGTGGGGCGTGTTGCTGTTGCCATTGCTCCACAAATTGCTGTCCAAATATATTGTTTTTGATCAAAGGAACGTAAAGCTATTGTACTCAATAACAAATATAAACCTTCTGTGTAAATTACTCCTGTGAATAAAGACATGGGACAACAAGTTATGACAGCAATTGTCCAATGGGCTGCACTGATGCCAGATTGTTTTTTTACCCAAGAATATAAACAATAAACTGTACCTAAAAATGCTAAATTATTGATGATTAATCCAGCTATTTCAAAGGAAAAACCCAATTTCATGAAGATAAAAATGCTGACAGGAAACAGGGGGAAAAATGCTAAATTATGTTGTTTACCATCATCAACAAATTCATAGCCTTCAGTAACAATCGCCCGATAATGTACAGTATCCCAAACATTAAAAATCCCCCAGCCCAAATGGGGCGTAATTCCATCTGGTAATGGGGGGAGATTGGGAGCAATCAGCAACATAGAAATCCCCACCAATAGACGACTTAAAAACCACATAGCAGCGGGAAATAAGAAATCATCCGTCCAAATAAATTTAGCGATGCTGGTAGCGATTATAGGCAAGCTACGGGCAGCGTCTCGAAGAGAAGCGATCGCTATTTGTGCTTTAACCATAGGCTTTTGTTTTTCCTGATTTGATGTTACTTTTAAGTAATGTTAAGCATTAATGGCGAAAATAGCAAAGGTTGTCATAGAGATTAATTAATGTAGCATTAATACCAATTTCATCTAAAACTGCACGGAATCATGAAATCCATTCATGTATCAGAGTCTATCTGTGTTTATCTGCGTTTATCTGCGTTTATCTGCGTTTAATTATGATTAAAATCATATCATGTAGATTTATCTAAATATACCTACAATTTGCAATTGGTCAGTAAGTCTGATGATTGTAAAAATTCCCCTGATCAACGAGTCCCAAGGCATTTATAGTTAAAATTATCTATTAATTCTTAAAAAATTGTGAAAGCCATTACCCTACTTGGTTCTACTGGTTCAATTGGTACTCAAACCCTAGATATCGTCTGTGAACACCCAGATAAGTTCCGCATTGTTGGATTAGCTGCTGGCAGGAATGTGGAGTTATTTGCGGCGCAAATTCGCCAATTTCGCCCGGAAATCGCCGCCATTTCCGCTGCTGATAAATTACCAGAACTCAAAGAAGCCATTAAAGATTTAAATCCCCAACCCATTTTACTGGCTGGAGAGCAGGGAGTGATAGAAGTTGCTCGTTATGGCGATTCTCAAACCGTTGTTACTGGTATTGTTGGTTGTGCAGGTTTATTACCGACTATCGCCGCCATTGAAGCTGGTAAAGATATTGCTTTAGCCAATAAAGAAACTCTGATTGCTGGCGCTCCCGTAGTTTTACCTTTAGTAGAAAAACACGGAGTGAAATTATTACCAGCAGATTCCGAACATTCCGCCATTTTCCAATGTCTCCAAGGTGTTCCCAAAGATGGGTTACGGAAGATATTACTTACCGCTTCCGGTGGTGCTTTCCGAGATTGGCCTGTAGAAAAATTAGCAACGGTAAAAGTTGCGGATGCTCTTAAACATCCTAATTGGTCAATGGGACGAAAAATCACCGTAGATTCTGCAACTTTGATGAATAAGGGTCTGGAAGTCATTGAAGCTCATTATTTATTTGGGGTAGATTATAACAACATCGAAATTGTCATTCATCCCCAAAGTATTATTCACTCATTAATAGAATTACAAGATACTTCAGTTTTAGCCCAACTGGGTTGGCCAGATATGCGTTTACCTTTGCTTTATGCTTTATCTTGGCCAGAGCGAATTTACACTAATTGGGAAAGATTGAATCTAGTCAAATCTGGTGATTTAACTTTCCGTGAACCAGATCATCAAAAATATCCCTGTATGCGTTTAGCTTATGCTGCTGGTAGGGCTGGTGGTTCTATGCCCGCTGTATTAAATGCGGCAAATGAACAAGTTGTAGCGTTATTTTTGGATGAGAAAATTCAATTTTTAGATATTCCTAAATGTATCGAATTTGTCTGCGATCGCCATCAACATGATAACCAACAAAATCCCACTTTAGATGACATTTTAAACGCAGATCAATGGGCTAGAAAAGAAGTTTTTGCGGCCATGGAAAAAGTAGCAACACGACCACAAATAATCTCGGTGGGTTAAAAGTTATGATAGTCCTACACTGCACCGAATAGGATTAGTGTAGGATTATATTTTATGTATTTTCTTGCACATCTATTTTTGAGCAAAATTCTATGAACTTTTGAAAACTATGTAAATGATCTGGGTTTGTTTTAATTCTGGTTAATAATTGTTCAAGATAAAATTTTTCTTGTACTTCTTTTGGTCTAGATTTACTATAGGATAAATTACGTTCTTTGAAAATCTCTCTCAAATAACCTTCATGAAATAAAGCTTTTGTTTTATATCCAAAAATCTCTCGTGTATTTTCTTCGTTTTGTTCAAACTCACTTGCTAAATCTTCAGGATCACTTTGACTGACATCAAAATACTTGATATATTTTTTTAAAATTTCGTTGTTTTGTGGGTTTCTAACAAAAAAGTTTCTATTTCCTAAAAACCAAGTTTCAATACAAACTTTACAAACTTTTTGGATAATAATTTCTAATTGACAATCTTCTGGTAAAGTTTGAAAAGGTTTATTTTGTAAATTGAGTTTAATTTTCTCGAATGCTTCTGCTTTTTTCTCGGAAATAGTCAACCTATCTGCGTCTGTGAATAGCACCAAGTAGTCATATTTTGGTACTTCGTTAATTTCTTGAATAGCATTAGCAGCAACTCGATAACAGTCAGGAACACCCATATCACTTTCATAATAATAGTTATTCTGACTGACAGTATCAAAACTATCCACTTCCGTTAAATTTGGAAGAAGTACAGATAACCACTTTTTATAAACAATCGCTTCCGTTTTCCCCTCAAATACAAAATAGAAATTCATAATTGTTTTTCGAGAATTTTAGTTAATTGAAGAAATGCTTCTTGTTTAGATTTACCTAAATGATAATCTGACGCATTACGAATATTAATGTGTCCACCTTTACGAGTAACGATTTTCCAATATTCATAAGGAATATTATTGATAATATAAGGATGATGACTGGTAGCTATAAATTGTAAATTTTTATTTTCATGAATTAAGTCATCAGTTAATATATCAATACAATTTATCCCTAAGCTATTTTCAAATTCATCAATTAATATTACAGTTCCCGGAGTTGAAAGATATATTTCACTAATATGAATAAGTGTTCGTAACATACCCGAAGACATCTTATCATCTCTAATCCATTGAGGTACACAGTTCTCTTTTATGAAAATAAAAGGAATAAAAAGACGACCAGTTGATGTATGATGTGTATGCAGAAGCTTAATTTTTATATCTTCTACTTGTTGAAAAATTTCAATAAATTTTGACTTAATTTTATTGAAAATATTCAGCTTATTTTCATGTACAAAATATAATTTTGCATGGATATTTTCATCACTATTGATTATACTCTCTAAAGTTTTATATTTACTTGTAAGAAAATGCAATGGTTTGTCGGATATTCTATATACGTTTAGTCCGTTTCTTGTCTGATCACGATATTCTATTTTATTTAAAGCATCATAAGCTTCTTTGATCATACTTTCTTCTCTCAATGTATATATTATTGATTGATATGAAGAAAGCTTGGGCATTTCTATATTTTTAAATTTTATTTTTTCTGGACTTCTTTCAATTATTACATCATTTTGTGAAGTCAATTTTTCATACAATAATGAAGGATAATCATCTTCATCTTCATAAAAGATATCTTCATTTTCGCCTTCATAAAAAGTTGATTCATCCGTTTCAATAGTTTCAAAACTACCTTCCCAAATAAACTCAGTATTATTTACAGTATAAAAATTTATTTTCCATTCCAAACCATTTATTGCTTTTCCATTTACAATGCTTTTCAAATCTAGAATTGCACGCAAGATTTGAGTTTTACCTGCACCAGAAACACCTACCAAAAGAGTTAAATTTGATGAAAAATCAACTTCATCAAAATCCCAACCTAAAAAATTATTCTTGAGTCGCAGTGAAATGATTTTCATAACTTAAACAATATATAAATTGTTGATATTATAACTTACTTCCTTTGTTTTTTCCCATTCCCTTGATTAGCCCTCGACTTTAATGTAAACTGTGGTATTTCCTCAGGTTCATCTTCACTCAAACTATACTGTTCACACACAAGACTTAACCGATTTCCCACAGTTGTAACTGCATTCACAGAATGAGTTAAATCACCCTGAAAATAAATTAAACAATTGGTTTGGGGTTTAATTTGTCCAACTTGGCGTTTTTGCGATTTTAGCACTAATTCTCCCCCTTGCATATCCTCTGGTACACGCACATAAAGCACGCTTACAAATGCGGGAGGTTCAACAGTTTTACAATAGGAACGCAAAGACCGATCAATATGGAGATCAACGCGAGAACCTGCTTTCAATAATAAAGGATTCAGATAAAAAGCATTACAATTAGGTAAAAGCGCAAAATCTAAATAAGGCTTAAAATAGGGGAATTTTTGGATAACTTTGCCTACCTCCACAGACAACTTTTTTAGCAAACCCTACTGATAATGGTTTCAATAAATTTTTATCATTTAGGTGACTAAAGACGCGCAAGTGTCAACCAATCCTAAAACCCTGTGTTAAACTGTTTGTTGGCGAACTCAAGGCAATAATTCGGTATTTGAGGAATAAATTAAAATAAATGGTATTAAATATTGCACCATAAAAGCATTATTTTCAGCGCTGGTAAACATTTCAGATTGGTCAATATTTGGAAAAGCCGCGATAAGCTTAGGTTTAAGGTTGAGTTGCGGGGGGAAAGTTAATTAATGGCTGCTCATAAATAGTAAATATTACTTTTTATAACATTTTTTAAACTTCTTTGCACAATTACGATTTTTTGTGTAATGATGAGAGAGTGGAAATTAATTCGGCAGTAATGTTTGTTGTTAGTATTGACAGGCTTTCCCTTTTGGTATATACAGACTTCTCTCCGAAATCTAAATCTCTACAATCTTATGATTTTGGAAATATTCTATGTCAATTTACGTGGGTAACCTCTCTTATGAAGTTACACAAGATGCTCTCAGTCAAGTTTTCGCAGAGTACGGTGCTGTGAAACGTGTTCAACTTCCTACAGACCGTGAGACAGGTCGCTTGCGCGGCTTTGGTTTTGTAGAAATGGGTACTGAAGCTGAAGAAGCCGCTGCTATTGAAGCTCTTGATGGTGCAGAATGGATGGGACGTGACTTAAAAGTGAACAAGGCAAAACCCAAAGAAGACAGAGGTCCTTCTGCTGGTGGTCGTAGCGGCTACGGTGGTGGTGGTTCACGTAACCGTTACTAAGCGAAATTTAGCTAAGACTTTTAGTTATTAAATGCTAAAAAAATTACCTATTCCGTTAGCGGGGTGGGTAGTTTTTTGCTATTAATTTTCTCAACTGGCAATTCAAATCCTGGTAATAGGTCTTCTCCAGAAAGCAATACGGGAAATTGAACAATTTATACAGGTTTTTCCACTCTGTAAATTTCTACTTATTGATTTTGGGGGTCAATTAACCAGCCCAATTCTAAACCATTATTTATATATATATTCCTGCATTTTTTCTGGCAGGGTTAATCAACAGTTTTGAGTCTATCGGTTTTTGATCTAAGTTCAATGATAAAATCGGGAACGAGCAATTCTAAAATAACTAAAATAACTAAAATAAAACATGATTAAATTTGGAAAATGGATGCTCTTGGTCAAATATTAGTGGTTGTATATACACAATATAATAATGAGATTAGACTTATTTCTACTCGCTTACAACCATCCTTCCCTCTAGGAGTCGCTGCAATTTGAAGAATTTTGAATTTACAAAGGTAAGTAAATTATGCTTCAAGCCTTACCAAAAATAGTAACTTTTGCAGAATTTATAGAATGGCTACCTGATAAGGGACGCTATGAATTACATGATGGAGTAATAGTTGAAATGAATCCACCGGTAGGTTTTCATGAAGATACAGCACTTCCCGGTGTTATGAGGTACAGTAACAACAATTAGTGAACCAATTTTTTAAATGTTGAGGATTCATCAAATCGAGAGCAACAGAAATAACTTTATCAACTATTTC
>NZ_JACJQS010000026.1:0-65229 GCF_014696755.1 Anabaena sp. FACHB-1391
GCGTTATGGAGTCCCAGTTATTTTGCCATTTCTGTAGGAGGTGCGCCACTAGAGATATTAAAAGAGTATATTAAAAATCAAGAAAAGCCGTCCTAGAAGCGATGCACTGAGCTTGTCGAAGTGGACGGGGCTTGTATCCCATTATTTTCGGTCAAAGTATCAACTTTAACTTTAGTCAACCTTTATTAAAAGATTTTGGTTTCCTTAAAACTTAATCTTTCTGTATTATTCACGTTAATTTCCCTAAACTCCCATAAAAACAGAAACTCATTCAACTAAAGACATCAAATCAAAAAATATTTTTATGTTTTTCCGTTTTTAGAAGTAAAAAGGGGTTGACATTTGATTTTAAATCTGTTATAATTATCTGGATAAGGAAGAACTATCTTGCTACAGATGGCAGAGACTCATTCAACTAAAGACATCAAATCAAAAAATATTTTTATGTTTTTCCGTTTTTAGAAGTAGAAATGGGTTGACATTTGATTTTAAATCTGTTATAATTATCTGGATAAGGAAGAACTATCTTGCTACAGATGGCAGAACCTATAGTATAGCAGTTATAATTTAGCCTTAACAAACTGGCTTTAACACGAAAGGATTAAGCCTTATCTAAAATATTATTGTATATTAATATGGGATTGGTGCGGATCGAACGCACGGCCTAGCGCTTAGGAGGCGCTCGCTCTATCCAACTGAGCTACAACCCCAAGGATAAGACAAATAATATCATAGCAGTATTTTCATTGAGACTGCCAATAGTTATCCCAATCATCGCCACCAACTTCTAAACCGCACAGATTACTACTTGCATTCAGGATAACCTGAGATTTGCTGCCATTAACTTCTCGCAATTCTAAGTTTAGCTCTCCCTGCATGGTATCTCGACAACAGAAAATTAAACCATTGGTTGTCGGAGCGCGGAGGGGAGTACCTGGTAACTGGGTAGTTCCGGTCAGTGTAACCTCATAATTTAGGTTTTTGGCTTGCATTTGCCATCTACCCCAGGGCTGAATTTGCCATTTTACCTCTGAATTCCAGGGGACAAATTCATAAAATTTACCTTGGTAGTGAATACCAATCATAGCAACTGATTCCATCCACCATAATACACCACGTTTGCCCCCACCAGCAGTTAAAGCTAAATCGGGTTGATTAATGAAAGAATTGCAATTTAGCCAAAACCATTTTTGGGGAAAAGCACCACCCCAGTTCTTTTCTGCGTATGCTGGCGCATTTGTAAATTCATATATTTTACCATGCCAGTCTATCCAACCACTAGCTAAACCATGAGCCATTAAAATTTGCCACCCAGGTTCAAATATCTGCGAAAATGATAACCAACCCGCTGTTGATTGCTGAAAACTATTTTGATTTCCCCAACCATATATAGGTTTAATTGTATACTCCCATTGGCAATAATTACCAGTAGCAGGATCGGTAATTATGCCTTGATTTAAGGTAGCTGTGGCTTGATAGCCTTCAGAAATATGCTGTGTAAATTCACTGGGAGTGAGATATAGCGGGGAAACTTGTAAGTTAGTTTTTCCCCAATGTCCTAATCCTAATACATCCCGACTCGCCCAAAATTTATTCACATCGGGAAAAGTGCGACAGAGGTACTCATCATTTATGCCCAGAATTTGGGCTGCACCGCCACTGTAGGGCTGATTACCCCTGGGGTCTTCGATGGAGTACATGAAGGCGATAGTTTGCCTAATTTCGGGTATTGTGACCCGGTAATACCAGCCTTCAAAAAAGCGGCGATTACTACCATCCCAATGATAGCCGCTGTGGGGGGTTTGGGTGCAATTGAGGAGGTTTGTGGTCATAACTGAATAGATGCTGTTATTTTGCTGATTTTTGAGTATGGACAAGGCGGAGACTTTGGATTAAGATCATTAAAGAAGCGATCGCCATTAATAGCCCCCAAAACCAATAAGGTAAAAACAAATACTGCTGCATTTGTCCGGTATCTGATAATCCTAATGGTCCTGCGGTATAACTGAATAAATAATCAAGTTGATGATAGGTACTTACACAAGCTTGCACACCTAGAAACTGAATCGCAAACCCTTGTACCCAAAGAGGTGTTTTTAAGGCGATTCCTAAGATCATAAAACCTAATAAGGGAATTGCGACAAAACCAAACCAAGAACGCACCCAAATTAATGTAGACAGGAGTAAAAACCCGCCTAAAATTTTTAAACTCAAAGAAGTGGTTTTCAAACTACCAGAAGCGAGAATTAGACCTGCACCAGCGAGAGGTGGACCCATTGGACCAGCAGCAGCGACCAATCCGATACCAAGATATCCCCATCTATTACTTAGGGTATAATGAGCTACACCAGAACCGTTGCCAAATATCTCTAATTTTTGAAACTGTCCCCCTAAAATCAAGGCCATTAAACCGTGACCCATTTCATGAAACCAAGTTGCTAAAATAGAAAATGGGTATAAAATATAATTACCCATAGGTATTTGCCACAAAAATGCTGTGACTATACCCGCTGCAACTAACCAAGTTAACCCCATTTTTTCTACTTCTGTGGGAGTAAATAGAGGGTTGAAATTTTTACTGGGTTCTCTCATTATCGACTATCCTGCAAGTAATTACACGAATTAGCTGAGTATTCTTGAATATATCTTAATTCACTTCCAGAAAAAGTAGGAAAATGCCTCTGGCAAAAATGGTTCTCAATCTAATAAGTAATGTAAAATAATATTACTATCATGAGAATTTTCATTAAAAATACTTCTCCACTCGATGTTCTTCTAGCATTGCTTTTACCTGTTCATCGGTTGGTGCTGGTTGATTGGTTTTTAATAAACCTTTCATTTGTTTAATAATGCTAGTCCGTTCTGATTTTTGACTGGGTTGATTTTGCAATGATTCAATGATTGCACGGACCGGTTCTAAGCGATCGCTCTTTGGTATTTGAAAGGCTTGCTTTTTCAGTTCTTGTAGGGACATAGAGGTTATTTTAATAATACTTGATTATATTTTATCTCATAGCGATACTTTCAGTAAAGCGATCGCTCATTTTCTTCAAGCTATTTTTAAAATAGAGTGAATCTACACCCATGATTCCCAGAAAAAAGGCTGTAGTTGATGAATACGTCTAAAATCGCTATCAGCAGAAACGAGAGTGAGATTGTGTTGAATCACTGTTGCTGGTATCCAAATATCATGATCGCTAAATCCCAAATTTTCAATGCTAAAATTACGACGTTTGCTTTTTTATTGGGGAGCAAAATAATCAAAAAACAACGACAATTAATGTTTAAAATATTGTATTTTATTACTTAAACTCAAATGCCAAAAAAATAAATATTATTCGCTTTCCCTATTTTCACATTCCTCTATTTCAACTTCTTCTAAAGACTGTCCATGACTACTTAGCAAATTCCAAATATCACGATAAAAGAAATTATCAATAGTTTGAATATGTTGAGAAAGTAGTGTATCCCTCATCATGTTTGGGCGAATATCGCAGTAATATACACCGTCCAGTGGATTTAGTTTAATAGTGTAGGCTTTAAAGTGTCCTGGTAAAAATGTTGCATTAATCCCATAGCGATTTTGGTGCTTTGTCTTCTTTCTTTGTACATCATTTAAGAAAACTGCAATGTGAGGTAAATCAGTGCTAGTTAGCTTGTTATATAAAAACTTATCTACAAAAATTTTATCAATACGGTCTTTACTCGAAGTTTTAACTGAACCAATAATCTTGAGTTCATTGTCTTGACTAATCAATAAGTCATGTTGATAGGTTGTATTAAACAAAATTACTCCGTTATCGTCTCTAATAGGCACTTGTATTGTTCCAGAAACACAATCTATATTGAGATATGCAATCAGCAGACGAATTAGACGCTCAAAAAGATCCCCATTAACTTTACGGGCTTGGTTAGACTTTCCAGAAGGTAAAGCATCTAGTGTAGCACCAATAGTCTGCTGCAGGGTATAGATTGTACAGATTAAAACCTGCCGTAACGATTCCTCTGGTAACTGTCTATCTCTCAACTGCTCAAGAACTTGCAAAAACTGATTATAAGCAATTTCAAATATTCCAGCATCATACATTAAGTTAGTATTAATTGGACGAGTTATATTGTAATGACCATCATTTGTATATTGATAAAATTGGTAATGATTTTCATTTTGTGAAACTATTCTAGCTTGTAAGCCATTGGCTATAAATTCTAGATAGCTTCTACAAAAGGAAATGTAGTTTTGAATAGTCTGAAAATTTTCTTTGTCCACTGCGTGATTTACTAAATCTTCTAACCTCATCGAATAGACTCCCTGCGTTCTGAATTTTTGCGATCAAAGGCTATCCATTCTTCCTTTGTCATGCGATGGACATTTTCTAATCTTTGAATTGCCCAATTATTATACTCAATATTGAGATCACATCCCATCCAACGACGGTTAAGTTGTTCTGCAACTACAATAGTTGTTCCGGATCCTGAAAATGGATCAATAATCAAATCTCCTTCCTGAGATGATGCAAGGATAAATTTTCTTAATAATTCTTCTGGCTTTTGAGTTGGATGAGGTGTTGTTTCACCCATCCCGTTACAAGTAGTAGGAATTTCTATTACGTCTTTAGGTTTTGCACCTTTTGGGTTAGGTGTCCAGTTATTATTTTTTTTAGTTTTACCTTTTCCATAAGCACTGGTTTCTGCTTGGGGATGGGAAGGATACTTTAATGTATGTGCGCCATAAGGAATTCGCACATCGTCAATATTAATTTTCACTTGATCTGATTTACGAAAATGAATAATACTTTCATGCGATCGTCCCCAATCACTACCTAAATTAGCCTTGTTTTTATAGTGCCAAATTAACCAACGACAATTTTTGAAATATTTGGATACTGAATATTTTAAATCAGCTAATATTTCAGAAAAACCACAAACGTAAAGAGATCCATTAGATTTGAGAATACGCGAAGCTTGGCTAATCCATTGAATTGACCAGGCGATATATTTTTCTTGGTTCTCAAAATTATCCCATTCAGCTTTTTTAATATTATAAGGTGGGTCAGCAAACACTAGATCAACGCTTTCTGAATCAAGAGATGCCAGCCAATCTAGGGAATTACCTTGATAAATTTGTCCGTGAGGATGGGTATATTGTAGTTGGAATCCTTTTGTTAATGGTAATGGTAGTAATTTTTGTTCACTACTTTGTGCTTCTACCACTCCAAGATTTAGAGACTGTTGTATTACGTTTAATGCATTATTAGAACTGCTCAATCTCATCTATCCTCACAAGTTTAATAAACAGTGTTAAAAATTACTCAACGCATCAGCAGTTTGGGAAATTCCGTCAAACTGCCAAAAAATATTATACTATACTAACTTTCCTCACCACTCAATCTTTGTAACAACTCTTCACGGGATAAATTACCCAAAGAAAGAAGTAACTGAGTTGGTGTTAATTGAGCCAAAAAGTGAGATACTGGAAAAAAATCATTTCCCTTATTCACATAACAACAAATGGAAAAAGTACAATTGTTTGGTATGCCTGCTGAGAAAGGGCGATGGCTACTAATACCTCTAAGTATAACTATCCTGCTGTGCTTGGGTACAGTTTATTCTTGGAGTATTTTTAGAAAACCTTTAGAAAAACTTCTCAATGTGGGTGCAACTGATAGCCTGTTGCCATTTACTGTGCTGTTGGTTGTCTTCGCAATTTTAATGCCCATCACTGGCTTTTATATCAATCGTTTTGATACTCGTCTGATTACAGGTGTTGGTGGATTAATTACGGCATTAGGTTATATTCTCTCTAGTTTGGGTGGCAATATTCCCACACTAACTATTACCTATGGTGTAATTGCTGGTATGGGTGTGGGTATCACTTACGGTGTACCGTTGGCTGTGGTAGCTAAGTGGTTTCCCGATAAAAAAGGTTTGGCTGTTGGTGCTACTGTGATTGGGTTTGGTTTGTCACCTTTAATTACTGCACCTTTGGCAAAGTTTCTGATAGATGCTTTTGGAGTTCGGCAAACTTTTGTAATTTTAGGTATTGCTTTTGCAGCTATTATTACCGCTATTTCTACTATCCTCACAACTCCTCCCCAAGGTTGGCAACCAGAGGGGTGGACTCCACCTGTAGCTATTCAAGCAAATTCCCATACTACAACTTCAGGATCAATTCTTCAGACTTCCAGTTTTTATGGCTTATGGTCTTGTTATACCATTGGTTCTTTTGCCGGACTGGCAGCTATTGGTATTTCTAGTCCTCTAGCACAGGAAATTATTAAATTGGATGCAGCAACAGCCGCAAATACAGTCTCACTGTTCGCTGTCTTTAATGGTGCAGGGCGGTTATTTTTTGGGTGGTTCACGGACAAATTTACGCCAAAATTAGCGGCAATTGTTTCCTTTGTTTTCATTTTGATTGCCTCGATTATGATGCTGAGTGCTGGAAAGGGAAGTGTACTCACTTATATAGTCGCTTTTTCGCTATTTTACTTGGCTTTGGGGGGTTGGTTAGCGATCGCTCCTACTTCCACTTTAATCATATTTCAACCCCAAGACTACGCCAAAAATTACGGTATTGTCTTCACTGCTTACGGTATGGGGGCTTTGGGTGGAACTTTATTAGCTGGCAAAATTAGAGACATTTTCGGTAGTTACACTAATTTCTTTTATCCAACTGCGGGATTAGCAATTGTGGGAATTATCTTGGCTGTATTCACGCTGAAACGCACCTATACCAATGCCGATTTAGTAACATAATTTGTTCGTTTTCGACATCCCCTCTTGGCTTGTGTTTTCCACAATTTATATTGGGAAAGTACCCACTTTAACTCCCTATATCAGTTTATTACAAATAACCCATAATTAGATTTTAGATCCCCGACTTCTTCAAGAAATCGGGGGTCTTGTTGTTTCGTAAATCTCCTCAAACTTCCTCACTACTCAATCTTTGCAACAACTCCTCACGGGATAAATTACCCAAAGCAAGAAGTAACTGAGTACGTTCAGAAATAGGAATATTAGCAATCTTTTCCACCACACCAGATAACTCAGCATCCAAACTACCAAACCGCCCTTCTAGAAGAGAAGTTATTAAATAAAGTTCTGCTTCTAGCTTACCTTCTAGCTTACCTTCTTGCTTCCAATCTTCTATTTGTTGTAAATAAGCCGGTGATAAGTTCATAATTACTTCCTCCTCTTCTCTACTTAAATTATCTCTCAATTCTAAATTCTTGCGCCAGTCCGCTAGAATTTCTAACAAATTTTCTCGAAAAGGGTTATTTTCTGGTAATTCAGTTAACTCCTCTACTGCTCTTTTTTGTGTTCCTCCTTTCCCCAAAACTCTCAACCATAATGTATCCTCATTTTCTGGTAATTGATGAATCACAACTATTGCTGTTTTCAAGATATTTGGAAGAAAATAAACACCTTTAACCCAATCTTCTACAATTTCATTTGCACCTAAACCCGCAATCATCCGATCTGAAAAAGTTGGTGTTAAAATCCATAAAATCGGTAATTGTGACTCAGCAATATTTCTATTTTCGCGTTTTGCTTTCCTAACTACATCACCATGAACGGCATATAATTTAAGTAAACAACTGCGAATTTCTATTTCCGATGGTGGATTGCGAAAAGGCTCAAATAAACATTGAGTTTTAGCCATCTTCCCTAATAAACCTAAAGGTAGATTTTCCTGATTTTGATCAGAAAAGGGTTCAAACCAAACATCAATTTCTTGAATTTCACTTTTAACCTTTTCACTTTTTTTAATTGTTCCTAAAGGTGTTAATAATTCCTCTAGATATTCTTTAGTGAATTGATCATGAGATTGTCGAGTCATTTTATTTTATTAAAAATCACATTTGTTTTGTACAAAAATCACACTAAACATCAAAAATATTATATAATAATTATGTTACTACCAAAAGCATAGTTTTAAAAGTAGTTTACCCCAAAAATTAAACTAATGTTACAGTCAATCGAAGGCATTTACAAAGACGGGAAAATTGAGCTAAACGAAACGCCAACAGGCATAAATACAGCGCGAGTAATTGTAACTTTTCTCGATGCAAATACTTCTGTAGATTTGTCATCTCGCGGAATTAATGAAGAACAAGCCGCAAAATTAAGAGCTAGATTACAATGTTTTGCACAAGATTGGGATCAACCAGAAATGGAAGTTTACGATGCCTTATAATCGTGGTTCAGTAGTGCTGGTTTTGTTCCCAGACTCAAACTTAAAAACTGCTAAACGTCGTCCTGCTTTAGTTGTTCAATCTAACAATATTGGTACTGGTTTATCGCAAACTATTATAGCTATGATTACTAGTAATGTTTCCCGTGCTGGACACCCTAGCAGAGTATTTGTGAATATAGCAACACCAGAAGGAAAACAAACGGGATTAATTACTGATTCTGTGATTATGACAGATAATCTAGCAACTGTTTTAGATACAGAAATTGATAAAGTTATTGGTTTTTGGTCAGAAATGTCTTTAGTAGATGCAGTACTCAGACATACATTAGAAATTTAACTTGGTGTTTTGTCTAAAATCGCAATTTGCGTCAACTTCTGATAATTACTCTACCTGATGCTTTGGAACAATTACAGCAAGGAGAAATGATTGTGGAAATTAGTGATAGTCGGTAAATAATTATCGAACAAACGATAGAATCCAAAGCCAATTCCTACAATAGTTGACAAGTAAGGAGTATTATTAATACAGTCATAAAAATTGCCTTTCAGTTAGTTAAATTATTTTTTAATTTCTCCAATATCGTTACCAGGTTTAACCTAGTAACGATATGTAACGACAATTATCTTAACCTTGCGCTACAGGTTCTTTCGCCAAAAACTTCTCCAATTCAGTCAAAGCATCAGCATCAACCTTAGTCTGCATTGGACAGAATTTAGGTCCACACATGGAACAAAACTCAGCAGTTTTATAGATATCTGCCGGTAAAGTTTCGTCGTGATATTCCTTCGCTCTTTCCGGGTCTAAAGACAACTCAAATTGACGATTCCAGTCGAAATTATAGCGAGCTTTAGAAAGTTCATCATCCCTGTCTCTAGCACCTGGCCGATGTCTCCCAATATCCGCCGCATGAGCCGCAATTTTATACGCAATTAAGCCATTACGTACATCTTCCGCATCAGGTAAACCTAAATGTTCTTTAGGTGTCACATAACACAACATCGCCGTCCCATACCAGCCCGCCATAGCTGCCCCAATAGCTGAGGTAATATGGTCATAACCAGGAGCAATATCTGTAACCAAAGGACCAAGAACATAGAAAGGTGCTTCCGAACACTCTTCCATTTGTTTGCGGACATTGAACTCAATTTGATCCATAGGAACGTGACCCGGACCTTCTACCATCACCTGCACATCATGTTCCCAAGCTTTACGGGTGAGATTTCCCAAGGTTTTCAGTTCCGCCAACTGGGCTTCATCGGAGGCATCATGGGTACATCCTGGGCGCAGGGAGTCGCCTAAACTGAAAGAAACATCATATTTCTTAAAAATCTCAATGATGTCGTTAAAATGGGTATAGAGCGGGTTCTGTTTATGGTGATGTAACATCCACCGCGCCAAAATTCCGCCACCGCGAGAAACAATACCAGTAATTCGGTTTCTCACTAAAGGTAAATGTTCAATTAAAATCCCCGCGTGGATAGTTTGATAATCTACCCCTTGCTGGGCGTGTTTTTCAATAATGTGGAGAAAGTCATCAGCAGTCAGATTTTCAATTGTTCCGTGAACACTTTCTAAAGCTTGGTAAACTGGAACAGTCCCAATGGGAACAGGTGAAGCCTGGATAATTGCGGTACGAATTTCGTCTAAATTACCACCACCTGTGGACAAATCCATCACCGTATCAGCGCCATATTTTACCGCCAAATTAAGTTTATCAACCTCTTCCTGCAAATTGGAAGAATTGGGAGAAGCACCGATATTAGCATTAACTTTACACTTAGAAGCGATACCAATAGCCATCGGTTCTAAATTTGTGTGATTAATATTTGCAGGGATAATCATCCGCCCCCGTGCTACTTCAGCGCGGATAAGTTCAGCCGGCAGATTTTCCCGCTTGGCCACGTATTGCATTTCTTCAGTGATTACACCCTGACGAGCGTAGTGCATTTGCGATACGTTGTCTTGTCCACGTCTCTTAGCTACCCATTCTGTACGCATATCCAAATTCCTCAATAAACAGCTTCCCTCCGCTGGTATTATCCAGACTCAGGTGTTAAGGGTTTGATCTCAGCTTAGTTTCCCAAGCACCCCTAGCATGATGTAGATTGTAGCATTTTCGTGATCTTTGGGGGAGGGTGATGATAAATCGTAAGTTGGTTACACAAACCAGCTAGTTCTCTTTTTTCGCCTGTGAATAAATTAAATATTACTTCTAAACCATTTTTTGTGGATTTTTGCAACTCTTAATCATTTATCCACCCATTTTTGGGCTAGATATTGCTACACTGAATCTCATACAAAATCATAATTGTTGTCGTCTGCACCTTGTGAGAGCATAAGAATCAGCTTTCTGGTGTAATCAAAAAAAAGAAAGATAAAAGAGCAAATCAAAACATGGTAGACTCTCTCAAAAAACCAAGCTTTGACGAAATCCGTCCCGGAGTTAAATCCCCTGCGAAGGAAACCCTTTTAACACCAAGATTTTACACGACTGATTTCGATGAAATGGCGCGGATGGATATTTCTGTCAATGAAGACGAATTACAAGCTATTTTGGCAGAATTTCGCGTTGACTACAATCGTCATCACTTTGTTAGAGATGCTCAGTTTGAACAATCATGGGATCACATTGACGGTGAAACTCGTCAACTGTTCATTGAGTTTCTGGAACGTTCTTGTACAGCGGAGTTTTCTGGATTCCTGTTATATAAGGAACTCGGCCGTCGCTTAAAGGATAAAAGCCCTCTTTTGGCTGAGTGCTTTAACTTGATGTCACGGGATGAAGCCCGTCACGCTGGGTTTTTGAACAAAGCTATGTCGGACTTTAATCTTTCTCTAGATTTAGGGTTTTTGACTAAGAGCCGCAGTTATACGTTCTTTAAGCCCAAATTTATCTTCTATGCTACCTATCTTTCTGAAAAGATCGGTTATTGGCGTTATATCACCATTTATCGTCATTTAGAATCCCATCCTGAAGATCGGATCTATCCAATTTTCCGTTTCTTTGAAAACTGGTGTCAAGATGAAAACCGTCATGGGGATTTCTTTGATGCGATCATGAGAGCGCAGCCGCAAATGTTGAATGACTGGAGAGCAAAACTATGGAGTCGCTTTTTCCTGTTGTCAGTATTTGCAACTATGTATCTTAATGATATCCAACGCAAGGATTTTTATGCTTCTTTGGGCTTAGATGCGCGAGAGTATGATATTCATGTAATTAAGAAGACCAATGAAACCGCCGGTAGGGTCTTCCCTGTGATGTTGGATGTTGATAACCCAGCATTTTATGAACGTTTAGATGTTTGCGTCAAAAATAACGAAAAATTGGCGGCAATTTCTAACTCTAATACTCCTAAATTCCTGCAATTCTTCCAAAAACTTCCAATTTATGTGTCCCATGGTTGGCAGTTATTACAATTATATCTGATGAAGCCTATTGATGCGGCTTCGGCTCACGGTCAAGCTCGTTAATTTGAGATTGATTTCCTATAAATGTGGTTTTGTTTGCAACAGAGCCACATTTTTTATTTTTGATTATCTTATTAATTTTGTTTCGCGCAATCTCTTTTAGAGATCCTGCAGGGTAGACGCTAAGGAGCAAAGACGTAAAGGTAGGAGATGACAAAGTAGCACATTGAGCCGTAAATTAGGGCGTAAGAAATTATTATGATTATGCACAAAAATTTCAGATATCAATTGCCATTTTTGCTGACGTTTTGTTTATTTACTAACATATCACCGATTCCTGCTGCGGTTGTCTGTCCAAGGAATGTTAAAGAATCAAAAATAGCTGGATTGTTTGATATATTACTTAATATTGTCAATGTTGGTCGAAATGGTCAAAGTGGTCGAAATGGTGAAGATGGTTCAAGCAGTACAAGTCAAACAATATATGCTGATGGTTCACCCTTAAATCTTGACTTATCTGGTAAAGATGGCCAAGATGGAGAAAATGGTGGTTTTGGTTCTCAACCTAGCTGTGGACAATATGGATCACAAGGAGGGAATAATGATGTTTATGCACCCAGTGGTGGTAATGGTGGTCATGGTGGCAATGGTGGCAATGGTGGTCATGGTGGTGATCTCACGGTCTATTATAGCAATTTGGCGGATTTAAAAAAAATTGCCCTTAGGGCTGTTGGTGGTAAAGGTGGCCGGGGTGGACAGGGTGGACAGGGTACGTTGGGTTGTTCTTGTAGTCAACGAAGTTGGGTGAGAGAAGTCTGTGTAGGAAATCCTGGTACTCCCAATCGTCAATGTACTCAAAAAGTTTATAATTGTTATGATGGGCGTTATGGTAGCTCTGGTGTAAATGGACGTGATGGCAAACCAGGGCGATTGGGAATTTTAAGTATAGTTAATAGGAAAGCAGCTTTAGTAGATGATCAACCAACTGCGGAAATAGCAATTTCTCAATTAGTCAATCAACAATTTAGCCTTTCTAAAAATAAATGGCAAATTCGTCAAGGGGCAAAATCTTTACTGGCGACTGGTTCTATACTTGCTGATGAATATCGGGAGTTTGAACAGCGATTAGAGGGAAGTTTTAAATTAGTTTGGCAAGAGAAACAGCCGATTACCAACTTTGCTAATCCATCGGTAAAACTAACTCTAAATGATAGCAAAGAAATAGATATTTCTTTTCCTGAATATCTCTGGATTGATGGTAATAGCAAAACTACAGGAAGTTTGACGGAGTACAATGTCAATCGTGCTATTCTTCAAAAAGATGTGACTAGATTGGCTGTGGCTGAACTTGCTAATTCAAAACAAAATCTCGTTTTAAGAATAGTTGATTTAGCTGGTCACTCTGATGTGATCAATACTAAATTTATCATCAAATATCAGTTCCATGATCATGTTGATGATTATGTTAATCCTGAAACTGTATATGCTGGGGAAATTCCGCCAGAATTGGTCAGCCGCAGCTATAACAATTTTAATCTAGCTTTGGGTAAGTTAAACATCCCCAGCCTCGCTTTAAATCCAGGTATCAATGTTAATATTGAAGTTGTTGCAATTCGTTCTTTAGCCGGACGTTCTACACAGCAAAAAATTCGTTGGCAAGGGGTAATTCGTAAACGGCAAACTGGTAAAATTCGCAAGTTAATAGAAGAATAATAAACTAGGAGAAAAACAAAAATCTACTGAGTATTGAGTTAGATCCCAGTCTTATATAAGAAGTTCGAGATCTAAATCTGTGGTCTTTTTGTTAATAATTATTTATTTCCCCATTTTGCGTTTGAGTTTTTCTAATTCATCTTCGGTTTCCCAACGGCGAAATTTATCTTCTAATTCATCAAAATTACTTTGAGAATTACTAGCAGTGTTCCAACCATAATTTTCTAACTTTTGCTGGCTTTGTGCTTTGGTTCTGGCTGTTTGCATTTCTGCTGCTTTATTTTGTACCTCTTGGCGACGTTTTTGAATTTTCCCAAGTAGTTCTTGGGATTGGGTAATGCGTTCTTTTAAGCCTTGCATATGTCCCCACATTTGATTTCCTTCCCGCAATAATGCAGCTTCTCGCTGTTGGGCTGGAGTGATTAAATCTTGTCTACCCGCAGCTTGGGCTTTTTGAATACGGATATGCCATTTTTGAATTTCTTGGGCTGTGGAAAGAATTTCATCTTGCGATCGCTTCTCTTGCAATTGTAACTCAGAAATTAACTTTAATGTGTCTTCTTCCTGTTCCCGTAGTTGTTCTAACAGTGCTTCTAATTCTAAATGAGGGTTATTCCGCAAAAATTCTTCTAGACGACTTTCTAAAAAGCGACTTAAATCATCAAATAAACTCATTGTTAAAGCTCCAATTCTCAAATATATGTCTATTTTATCAGCAAATTACAAATTAGTTAAATTGGTGTAGTCCAATATTTAATTCCTTGGATGATTTTTTGTTGTAATCCGAATTTCGGTAAGTCCTCCTCTCTCCAACCTAAATATGTCCAATGGGGAAGATCATTAACTACTGTTTGAAACCAGCCATTTTCATTTAAGGTCTGTTTTTGAGACGGTGTTAATATTTGTAAATCAATTGCTAATCCCCACAAATGTTGTGATGTTCCCGGTGGTGCAACTAAACCAAGAATTTTTGTCTCTTTTCCAGCTTTTACTTGGGTTAATGTTTCTCTATTTGCGTATTTATTCCAAAATCTTAAATTAGTGGCAAAATTACGCAAACAATCCCCAGCATAACCAGATTTTAGAGGAATATTTTCTAAATCTCTGGCTTTATTTAACGCTGCTGCTGCTGGTTTTTGTAAATAACATTCTTCTGTGCCATTTACTAGTTCTATACTGATTTTATCCTGAAAAGATTGGGTTTCTATTTCATTATCTAAAATGACTTTTTCTGGTAATTTAATTCCTGATTGTTGATTAATAAATACTGTTCCATAGGAACGTAGTAAGGTATATTCAAATGTATCAATCTCAGGAACTCTGGGAATTTTATTGGCAATTGTTGTTAAAAACCGCTGTTGATCATCCAATTTCTGAGGAGGAATAAATGGGACATTTACAGCTATTTTTTGCTGCTCACAACTTCCATTAAATTTACTTACGCATTCTTTGACAATTTCAGGATTTGATGTTAACTGACTTTGGGAAATTTTGTGAGCAAAGACTAAGGCAACACTGACAAAAATAATTATAGTAACAAATGCTGCTATTTTCAGAATTATTTTCATGAAAATATTACTTTTTTTGAAAATTTCGATTTCATCATATCTTAGATCCTGGAATTATTAAAGAAGTACCGGATCTTTTAACCAGTCGGGAATCTTGTTTTTTATTTTTTGTAACTTTAGATCAAATTCTTGTGTATAATTATTAATTATGGAATTAAGTCTATTTTTTAGTTCATCAATTATAATAAACAAAATTGATACTTAATACATCTCAGTAAAATGATGAATTTAAAAGACTCCCGACTGCAAACTTTAGTTATTTATGCCATACTAGGAGCGATCGCTTTAGTCATGCTGTTTCCCATGTTATGGCTAATTAGCACATCACTGAAGTCACCAACGGAAAATATTTGGCAATCACCACCAGAATTATTACCTAGTCAACCTACCTTAGAAAACTTCTCTCAAGTCTGGCAATCTCTACCTTTTGTTACTTATTTATATAATAGTATCCTAGTATCAGTATTAACAGTCGGTTTAAATTTGTTGTTTTGTTCCTTAGCAGCTTATCCCTTAGCTAGACTATCATTTGTGGGCAGAAACGGAATTTTCATTGCTATTGTGGCCACAATTATGATTCCCTTCCAAATCGTGATGATTCCTTTATATATTCTGACAGTGCAATTAGGTTTGAGAAATAGTTATCTAGGGGTAATTTTCCCTAGTTTAGCCTCTGCTTTTGGTATATTTTTACTACGTCAAGCCCTGATAACTGTACCAAAAGAAATTGAAGAAGCTGCTCGTTTAGATGGTACTTCTGAGTTAGGATTATGGTGGTATGTAATGCTACCCGCTATCCGTCCAGCGCTAATTACTCTGGCTATTTTTGTCTTTATTGGCGCTTGGAGTGACTTTTTATGGCCTTTAATTGTGATTCAGGATGAAAGTTTATACACTTTACCTCTGGGAGTTGCTAAGTTAGCGGGGACTTTTTCTTTAGATTGGCGTTTGGTGGCTGCTGGTTCAGTAATTTCGATTACTCCAGTGCTAGTATTATTTCTGTTCTTGCAAAAATACATTGTCCCTACGGATACTGCTAGTGGTGTTAAGGGTTAATTAATATTCTAAATTAATATTAGAGGGTGTTTTTCAAGTCAATGGCCAATTCTCGTTTACAATTATTAGTTTTAAGCAATGGTCATGGAGAAGATATCATTGCTGTACGGATTATCCAGGCTTTACAAACATTATCTTCCCCACCGGATATTTTTGTTTTACCAATAGTGGGTGAAGGACGCGCTTATCAAAAAATAAACGTTCCCATAATTGGTAAGGTACAGAATATGCCTTCTGGTGGTTTTGTTTATATGGATAGTAAAGAGCTAATGCGTGATGTGGGCGGTGGTTTGATCCAGTTAACCTGGAATCAAATCAAATCTGTACGCCGTTGGGTGAGGCTACAAACAAGCTTAGGGAATCAAAATGCTATTCTAGCTGTGGGGGATATTGTCCCCCTGTTATTCGCAGCTATAAGTGGTGCTAATTACGCTTTTGTGGGGACGGCTAAATCAGAATATTATGTGCGCGATGAAGCGGGTTTATTACCAAGAAAATCAAAATCCGCAAAGTGGGAAAATTTTTCTGGTTCAATTTACCATCCTTGGGAAAGGTGGTTAATGAGTCGCAGCCGTTGTCAGGCTGTGTTTCCTAGAGATTCTCTGACGACGAAGATCTTAAAAAAGTGGTCAATTCCGGCTGTAGATGCAGGAAATCCGATGATGGATGGGTTAGAGACCAATTTTAGCAGCCGGGGGTTTGATCGTGGTAATGCTGAACACAAAGAACAAATTCGTCCTTTGATTGTCACTCTATTGCCCGGTTCTCGCGCCCCGGAGGCTTATAATAATTGGGAAATGATCATGGTTTCTGTATCTGCCTTGGTTGCTAGTTTACAACAACCAGATTCTTTATTCTGTGGCGCTGGGACAATGATTTTTTTGGGGGCGATCGCTCCTGGTTTAGATTGTGGTATTTTATCTCAAAGTTTACATATTCAAGGTTGGCGACTTTGTGATCAATCTCCTTTACAAATTCCTGACCCGGACAGCTTGACTTTTAAACAAAAAAATGCTTATTTGATTTTGACACAAGCAGCCTATAATGAGTGTTTACATTTGGGTGATTTGGCCATAGCTATGGCGGGGACTGCAACGGAACAATTCATTGGTTTAGGAAAACCGGCGATTGCTATTCCTGGTGGTGGTCCCCAATATAACGCCGCTTTTGCAGAAGCCCAAAGTCGGCTGTTAGGAATATCCCTAACCTTAGTCAATCAACCATCACAGGTGTTACCAGCCATTCAGTCTCTACTGAAAAATCCTGATCTTTTGCATGACATTGCTAAAAACGGGTTACAGCGTATGGGACTTGCGGGTGCAGCACAAAGAATTGCAGAATGTTTACAGGAAAGATTGATAATGGGTAATTGACTACTGACTACTGAGTGATTAAGCTACTAAGCCAGAACGCAAAGCCCGAACTGCTGCTTGGGTACGATCATCAGCACAGAGTTTGTTTAAAATATTGCGAACATGAGTTTTTACCGTTCCTACGGTAATATATAGTTTTTCTGCAATTTGTCCATTACTGCAACCACCCACAATCAATTCTAAAATTTCCAGTTCCCGTTGGGTGAGGGGGTAGGTTTCTAAAACTTGTTCATATTCTGTTTCTAAAGCCTCGATTTTTACAGTTTTCGGCTTATCGGATGATTGATTGTCAGCAGAGCTACCCTGACGTACTTTTCTCAATACCACATTAGCGATCGCCGGGTCAATCCAAGAGTTACCACGGAAAGTGACTTGTACCGCTTCCGTAAATTTATTAATACTTGTTTCCTTCATATAATAAGAATCTGCTCCTGCTGCGAAAGCGGCCAAGACAGCATCTTCTGTATTATCCATGGTCAAGATCAGAACTTTTGTCTGTGATTGTCCTGTTTCAGCCTGATAACGTCTAAATTTGCGTGTCAGTTCAATTCCGTCCATATCAGGTAAACCAATATCTATCACCGCCACATCTGGTTTCATCGTTTCTAAAAGTTTTAATCCAACAGTCGCATTAGCCGCCTCACCAATCACTTTAAAGCCGCTATGTGACTGCAATTCAGTTCTGAGTCCCATACGGGTTAAATCATGATCTTCAATTAATAGAATACTAATTTCATTCATTGTTACACCCATGATAATCGGATTGCTTCCCTGTAGCACCAGGAGACAGGAGGTGGAAGGTAAAAAGCTTGTTTCCTGAGATTTTGAACCTTTTTACTAAGTAACTATTTTTGCACAGAAACACTAATCAAAACTATTTCTCAGATCAAAATTTCATTTAACTTATCTCAGTCACCCAGACTTAGGATAGATGATTCTGTTACCAATGAACATCTACCAGTAGAAATAATAAATGACCGATTTTTGTAGTTAATATAACTTAATTTAGATGTAAAAATCTAGCTAAAGATATATAGTGGATTCTTTTCCTCCGTCTAGTTTATGATACTAGCCACTGTATGCACAGAGTTTGTTTAAAATATTACGAACATGAGTTTTTACCGTTCCTACGGTAATATATAGTGTTTCTGCAATTTTTCCATGACTGCAACCAGCCACAATCAATTCTAAAATTTCCAGTTCCCGTTGGCTGAGAGGATACTCGATTTTGAGAGTTTTTGACTGAACCAAGGATTGATCATCACCAGGACGAGGCCGCATTTTTCTTAATACCACATCAGCGATCGCCGGGTCAATCCAAGAGTTACCACGGAAAGTGACTTGTACCGCTTCCGTAAATTTATTAATAATTGTTTCCTTGTGATGATAAGAATCTGCTCCCGCTGCGAAGGCCGCCAAGACAGCATCTTCTGTATTATACATAGTCAAGATCAAGATTTTTGTCTGTGATTGTCCTGTTTCATCCTGATAACGTCTAAATTTGCGTGTCAGTTTAATTCCGTCCATATCAGGTAAACCAATATCTATCACGGCCACATCTGGTTTCATCGTTTCTAAAAGTTTTAATCCAACAGTCGCATTAGCCGCCTCACCAATCACTTTAAAGCCGCTATGTGAGTGCAATTCAGTTCTGAGTCCCATACGGGTTAAATCATGATCTTCAATTAATAGAATACTAATTTCATTCATTGTTACACCCATGATAATCGGATTGCTTCCCTGTATTACCAGGAGACGGGAGATAGTAAGTAACTACTATTGCACAGAAACACTAATTAAAACTATTTCTCAGATCAAAATTTGATCTTGATTTAACTTAACAGTTACCTGTGATCGGGGTAGATGATCCTGTTTTCAGTTAACATCTATCTAGAGAAGTAATAAATTGCCAATATTTGCAATTTAATCGTCGTAAAAATCTAGCTAAAGATATATAGATATTTCTGCTAAAACAAATGAAATTATTGAGACAAATCCGAAAAATTACAGTTTAAGCATGATTCCTAAATTTGCGATTGACTAGATCTAGCATTTGATCGGTAGGGGGTAATACAGTGTATACGGTAATGCGCGTTATAGCTTTTCCTGGCCTTAGCCTTAGCGGTTTCCGTCAAGGATAAATAAAACTCAGATTTGTAAAGACTTTTAACCTAAGTGCTATCAAAACCTATACAAGTTAAGGGAGTGATTTTTATTGGGACAATTGAGACATATTACTTAAATAAGTAATATTACTTAGATTTTTAGTACATAATGTTTCCATACAGTTCTCACTAATGGGTGAAGACAGTTAACTAATTGCTAATTTACAATGTTTTCAACTAGATAAAGTATTTGATTTTACTACAGTGAAAATAAAAACCGATGGAAGAAACACTAAAAATTTTAGTTGTAGAAGAGAATGAAGTAGAGCGTGTGCTATTAAATCTAGCTCTGAGGGAAACAGGTATTAGTATAGAACTTGATGAAGTCAAAGATAGCCATCACGCGCTCTCGGCTCTGATCAATAATCACTATGATTGCATATTTCTCGACTATCATTTACGAAATCAAGATTGCTTAACATTAATTCACAAAATAAATTCTTCAGCCATCAAAGTGCCTTTAGTGATTTTGATCAATTCAGGAAATGAAGCAATAGCTGGAGAGTGTATCAAAGCAGGTGCTAGTGAGTATTTGATCAAGTCTACATTATCTTCACAAACCATAGCCCAAATTTTACGAAGTGCAATTCGTATTCACCGATCCCAAATGCAGTTAGAGTTAGCAAATCAACAACTTAAAGAAAGTCGTGAAGAGCTAATTATCAAGAGTAAAGAATTAGCAGTACAACAGCAACAGATTCAGCAACAAAAACTCGCACTTTTGGAAATATCAAGGTTAAAATCATTATTTTTAGCAACGGTATCCCATGAATTGCGAACGCCAATGAATGCGATTATTGGATTTTCCCAGATTCTATTACGTCCCAAATTTGGTAATTTAACCAATCAGCAAATGGACATGGTAGAACGAATCCTCAATAATGGTAAAAAATTACTAATGTTGCTCGATGAAATCCTCGACTTTTCCCACATAGAAGCCGGTAAATTAAAACTCAAGCCAGAAATATTCGATTTATCAGAAGTTGTTAGTAATACAGTGAAAGAAATCCGTTCTTTAGCTGAAGCCAAGAATTTATCTTTGCTAGTCAAAGGAGATTTAAACAATAAATTAGTATTTAATGATGCAGTAAGATTACGGCAAATTTTAATGAATTTGCTTTCTAATGCCATTAAGTTTACAGAATCTGGAAATATTTTCGTAGAAATCAAAGAAATACATCAAAATAGAGTTACAATTGCTGTAGAAGATACAGGAATTGGTATTGCTACTCAAGATTTTCAAAATATTTTTGCAGCATTTCATCAAGTTGATCAAGGGATTAGCCGTAAATATTCTGGTGCCGGATTGGGTTTAGCTATTGTTGATTCATTAGTACGCATGATGGGAGGAAAAATATATATCGAAAGTAAATTAGGAGTCGGTTCAATGTTTAAAATAGAATTACCACGGAAAATAAATTTGATAGCCGATTTAGGTAATGTAGTTTCTCGTACTCATCAGCATCATTTTCATTCCATATATTCCCATAGGAAAGCATCAATAAATTCTCCAAATTTGAAATTGTAGATGATTAAAAGGTTGATTAATTATGACTATTCTCAAAAAAGATCGAATTTTGTCCGTTGATGATACTAAAGATAATCTGATTTTAGTGGAAGCAATTTTAGAAGATGAGGGATATCATATTGATTCAGTTGCTAATGGTGAAGCAGCTTTAAAAAACGTGGTAGAATTGCCACCAGATCTAATTATTTTAGATGTGATGATGCCAGGCATAAATGGCTATGAAGTGACGCGAAGAATCCGTAAGAATCCAGAAATAAACTATATTCCAATTTTGCTATTAACAGCTTTTGACGAATCTAGCGTTGTGGAAGGTTTAGATGCGGGTGCTGACGATTTTATTCGCAAACCCTTTGACACAGAAGAATTATTAGCAAGGGTGCGATCGCTGCTAAGATTAAAACACAGTATCGACGAACAGCGAAAAATGACACTACAGCGAGAAGATTTTGTTTCTCGTCTTACCCATGATTTACGGACTCCTTTAGTAGCTGCTGATAGAATGCTGCATTTCTTTTTGCAAGAAGTCTTTTGTACGATTTCTCCAGAAATGAAACAAGCGATTAATATGATGATTCGTAGCAATCAAAATCTCCTAGAAATGGTGAATACTCTCTTAGAAGTTTACCGTTTTGAAGCTGGGAAAAAAAGCTTAAACTATGAATCATGCGACTTAACACAAATAGCTACTGAAGTAGTGGGTGAACTCAGTCCCTTAGCAGTTGAGAAAAACTTAATTTTAAAATTAGATACCCATGAATTAAACCAAACAGGAAATAATGGAGGGATTGTTAACGGCGATCGCTTAGAATTAAGACGAGTATTCAATAATCTCATTGCTAATGCTATCAAATTTACCGATACAGGTAGCATAGAAGTCCGCATTTTTCAAACCTTATCCCCAACCAATCATCCCAGTCAAATAATCATCGAAGTTCAAGATACAGGTTATGGTATTGCAGCCGAAGATCAAGGAACAATTTTTGAGCGATTTCGCCAGGGAAGGAATAAAAGATCAGGTAGTGGTTTAGGACTGCATCTTTCACAATGTATTGTCGAAGCCCATGGAGGTAAAATAGAACTTTCTTCACAACTTGGTAAAGGTAGCACATTCACAGTCAGATTACCCAAAATCACTTGATTACTATTAATTAACAAATGCAAGGACTTTGAACCTGATTCCCTATTCCCTATTACCTATTCCCTATTCCCTTGCTATATTCTTGAAACCGAACATAGCTGAAATTTTCTACCTAGTAACCGCCGAATAGTTGTTTCTAATTCCTCAATCATATAGGGTTTACTAATGTGATCATCAAAACCAGCTTTGAGAATACTTTTTTTATCTTCAGTTCCAGTCAAAACCGTTACAGCAACTACAGGAATATGACAAGTTAATAATTCTCCCTTGAGACATTGAATAACATCTAACCCACTCATACCCGGTAAGAAAATATCCAATAAAATTAAATCAGGCTGATACTTCTTAGCCATAAACAGTGTTCTTGAACCTTCTTTTTGACAAATAGATCGACAACCTAATAATTCTAGGGTATAACTCATTAGCAGTAGACTATCATCATTATCTTCTACTGCTAAAACCAAAGGCTGTCGATGTTTTTGTCGTTTTTCATCACTCATAAATGAATGTGCTAAATACATCTCTTCTCCAGAGTAGTTAATAGGGAGTAGTCGTTTTTATGAGTAGAACAGACGAACCCGCAAATTCTCATTGGTTGTTTATCTTCAGTAATTGGAACAGGAAATAAAAATCCAGTTTTAATCCTTTTAGCAGATATATTTTGATTATATGCAAAACTGTCAATAAATTTATTTACAAAAATCAACAAATTTATAATCCTACTCTTTCGAGAAATAGGGTTTATTGTTTTTATTTTTACTAACCATGGAATTACTGTTTAATTTTTCAACCATAGGTAGGGTGAGAAATACCCACCAAAACCAGCCTAATAACGATCAAGCTGACATTGGATATGATTAAATAATTGCCAGAAATTGTCAAATACTACCATAATTACTTTTCTGATTAAGAAGTCTATTTTTAAACTTTGAAGATCATGTTATAGAAAAAATAGCAGACGTAAATCTAGTTTCTATCATCTAATATTGCTCAAACAGCTAAATTATGAGTAGAATAGTTGACACAACTGCAATTTTGGGAATATAATATATTACCAATTATTACCAATAGTGGCTGTAACAAAAAATTGTGCATCATTGTCTCAGCAGAGAATAATTTAAATTATGGATTTTGACTACTTCAGAACTAACGAAAGTAATAACACCAATAAAAACTGTCAGAACTTGTTATCCAGTGGTTGGCGGCCATTTCACAGAGATTTTGATTGGGAATATTTCGGGAAAATTTTATTCCATGATACTCAGGAATTAACCCAGAAAGGTATTAATTTAGTCAGTTATTATGCTGATGCTTTGGCCAGAAAAGAATATGCCTGGTGGGCAAATATTTTAAATTTAGCCTCAGATTATACTCGTGGTGAATTTCAGAAATTTTGGAATTATATCACACCAGATATGCTCACTCCAGAACAGCGCCATAAAGAGATTTTGAGTACAGAAACACCGCTTGTACAATTTGTGAGCCGCAATAGTATTCCTATTGATTATGTGCTGAATCTTCTGCAAGAAATTACCGTTCTCCGAGTCTTAAAATTATTAGAACGTCCTGATATTATCACTCAGTATTACTCCGAAAGAGACTTTTATTTTCCAGTAGAAAAATTTGTGAACTGGGAAAGATTAGATGTGGTAAATACAGTTTATGCTTATTGGTCAAAACATGATATTTGGTTACAAATTGAAGCCTATGAAAGGGGCAGAAGGAATTATACTTTAATGTCCCAAAATATGAAACCTTTAATTAATAAAGCCACCTATGATTTAGCAGTAATGCTGAGTGGATATCAAAGTCGCGTCGGGAAAGTTCATAGTCAATATCCCTTGCGGACATTTCCCCAAGACATCCAAAATTTTAGCGACTTAGTTCAACAAACAATTTTGCATCAAAACCAATTAGCAGTTGTAGTTCATGGCGCACCAGGTACAGGAAAAACAGCATGGACCCAGAGTATGGCTAAAGAAATTCTTGTCCCTTTAGGATATGTAATTTTCATTTTAGATCATGATGCTATTACCAACTTTGTCCCGCCAACATATTTAGAACGCATTTGTATTATCATCAACGAAGCTGATAATCTAGCTCAAGATCGGGCTTCAGAAGTGGCACAATATAATAACAAAACTGAGCATATTTTAGCCTTATTAGATGGGACATTATACCAGAGTATAATTGATGAATCTGGTATGCAAATGCAGCAAAAATTAGTAGTATTAATGACTTGTAATACCACGGAAAGATTAGATCCAGCCATGTTACGTAAAGGTAGAGTAGATTTAATGTGTGAGTTTATCAAGAAGTTCGTTTAATCACTTATTATATTCTCGACTGATCTTAGAAGTCGGGTATCTAGTATAACTATATTGAGAAGAGCAACAATTAGTTTTGAGTTTATGATTGGACAAGAAAAACAAGATCAACAAGCAGTAACAAGATTATTTTCTCACCTGGAATTTGATGGTAATAAATTTCAACATCAACCAGGCAGTGTTTTAGGAAATACAGCTTTGATTGTAGGTACTACTGTTGGGGCTGGAATTATTGGACTACCAGCAGTAACCTTACCATCTGGGATTATACCATCTACAATTGCCATTATTATTGTATGGTTTTATACTTTAATATCTGGTTTAATAATTGCGGAAGTGACTTTAAATATCATGCAAGTTGAGGGTATTCCCCATTTAGGCTTATTAGCAATAGTAGAAAAGATTCTTGGTAAAGTCGGAGCGAGAATTGCTGGAGTCGCATATTTATTTAATCACTATGCTTTGTTAGTGGCATATATGACTAAAGGTGGAGAAGTTTTAACAACCACAGTTAATCAAGTTTGGAAGTTAGAAAATATTTTACCTCATTGGGCAGGAACAGTGAGTTTTTCTCTAATATTTGGTAGTATGATTTATTGGGGAAAAAATAACTTTATTGAAAAATTAAATGAGATACTTACCATTATTTTACTCATGGCCTTTGTGGGTTTATTATTATTAGGAGGAAGCCAAATCCAAAGCTCTCAATTCTTAGTCCAAAATTGGACTGCTATTGGTGGTTCTATTGCTGTTATATATGTGGCCATGTTCTACCATTCTGTTATCCCGCTGGTTGTGACTCAATTAGAAGGAGATATTCCCAAAATTCGTCAATCTATTATTATTGGTTCTGTGATTCCACTCCTGATGTTTTTGGCTTGGAATGCGGTTATTTTAGGCTGCGTGACTCCAGATATTGTACAACTTAGTCCAGGAAATGAGAGGATATTTGACCCATTAAAAATCCTCCGCAATGGTGCTTCTGGAGAATGGTTTGCGATGTTACTATCAATTTTTTCGGAATTTGCCATTGTCACATCATTTATTGGTATTACCTACGGTTTAACGGATTTTTTTAAAGATATTTCTTTAATCACTAAAAGCGAAATTTCTCGTTTACCTCTTTATTCCTTGATATTGCTTCCACCTTTAAGTTTAGGAACATTTAATCCCACCATATTTTTCCAGGCTTTAGAATACACAGGTACGTTTAGTATTTCTATTTTAGCAGGAATTATGCCAGCATTAATGAGTTGGAAACAAAGTGAAAATCCAGAATTTTTCCATATTAACCATCAAACCCTAGTTCCCGGAGGAAAAATAACATTAATATTCATCATTATGGGCGGAATCTTTCTAATAGGTAGACAATTTTTTTCAATATATAAATTCTAAATATAAATCCTAAAAATGACTAATTTCCGGTTAATAAAATGACGCTAGAAAACCTAATCTTTTCTTTCTGGAGTTTGTTCGCTTTGGCTTATACCAACATACTTGTTTTTGGTGATCATCTACATCATCAATATTCAAAAGTGAATAAAACCCCTCTTGTCGGGTAATGACAAAAGAGGATTTGGAGCTAAAGTCCGGTAGGGTAATCGGGCTATTTAATATATAATATTTAAAGTGGTTTAATCCAGTCCCCCTTTAGATATATAAATTGCTGATCATTCTATGGAATTGGTATCATTTCAAAATTTATAAAAAAAATCCCTTGCTTGTACAATGCAAACAAAGGAATGTGCTGTTAAAGTTCGTCAGGTGATCGGAATATTTAATTATTTAGTATTTATTGGATGTATCTTGATTCCTCCATTGGGTAGATAAAAATTGGCGATATCAACATCTTATGGTCTATTTTCAGACTTACCCTGTTTATTATTCTTCTTCGCTGCTGTTACACACTTATAGATAATTTACCAGATATGCACTGGAAATAACTATTATTAATCAAGTTGTGTATAGGTTGAAAAAGTTTCCTGAAAAGCGAACTCATGATACACAGCTAATGTTTCTTGATGTACACGGGCAACATTTAACCATTCTAAGTTTTCTTGCGCCCGATTTTTCCATTCTTGAAGCATATTTGTATTACTCAATAGTTTTATTAATGCTTCAGCCAATTTATGGCTATTCTGAGCCGGAACTAATATTCCCGCTTTCCCATTATCTAACGCCTCTGGAATTCCGTCTACCTCAGTAGCCACAATAGCTACCCCAGCTTCCCTCGCTTCTGAAAGCACCAAAGGACAAGGATCACGGTGGGAAGCTAAGACAAAAATATCACAGGCTAGTAAATAACGTTGTGGTTCGGGACAAAATCCGACAAAATGAATTTGATCACTAACGTCCGTTGCTTGAGCTTGAGCTTCAAATATTTGTTTATCTGGTCCATTTCCTACTAGATATAAATTGACTGTGGGAAAATTTTGAGTAACTTCCTCAAAAGCTGCAATTAACTCAGCAATTCCCTTCCGTTTGTACATTCCCGCTACAGTAACAATCGCAGGACGGTGTAAACTTAAAGGTTGATAATCCGAGATTTTCCTAGTCCGAGGGCTACCCAAAGTTCCATTACAAATTACTCGTAGTTTCTCTTCAGAAATTCCCCGTTTTACCATCGAATTTTTAACGGCTTTACTAACAGCAATTACTCGGTCAGCTAAACCCATTAATACACTACTACGTTGAAATTCATTATGTACTGTAGCCACTAAATTATATCTATTTCCCCACCTCAATGCTCTTGCTAAAACCACACCAGTCATCATGTGAGCATGAACTATATCTGGCTGAAATTCTCCCACAATTTTCCGATAACCTACCGCCGCTTTGATCATATTTATTGGCTGGCGATTTTGGTTTATTGTATAGTGTTTAACCCCAAATTTATTTAATAATTTTTCGTATTCTCCTCCTGCTGAAATTACCGCTACATGATCACCAGCTTGGGATTGTAAACAAGCCAGATCAACAGCTACATTCACAATACCATTACCGATTTCTTGGATATGATTCAATATATGTATAATTCTCATAAATTGAAGAGATTGTATTAAAAACTATTGAAATTTTACAAAAAAACACAAATAATATAGCAATCAGTAGTCAACTTTTAATACCTTTGTCTGATCAGTATTTAAAAATTTTCCGCTGTTTTAATTACTCTGATCACTACTATATTCATAAATTTTAGTCTCTTTGATAAGTTCTGTTTATCATAGCTAATGGCATTTTCTTGTATCTGTACTTTAAGAAACAAATATCTAACATAATTTTACCAGGTAACTTCTTAGGAATTATTAATCAATAATCATCGTTTTTTTCTTAGATCAGTATCTTTTTATAGAAAAATTAAATCATTTTTGATAGCTGGCGTTATGAGGCTACACAAAAAGATTCCCGACTGCTTGGAGAAGTCGGGAATCTAAAATTAATCTAAAATTAAGGTGATAACCGCTCGATTTTCCAATTTCCATTATCTACAAGAGTATATCGCAACCGATCATGTAAGCGGCTGGATCTTCCTTGCCAAAACTCAATTTCCTGGGGAATAACTCGAAACCCCCCCCAATGAGGAGGTCGAGGCACTTCTTGATTTTGATATTGACGCTGAAACTCTATTAATTGTGTCTCTAATACATTTCTGCTGGAAATTACTTCACTTTGATTAGAAGCCCAAGCACCTAAACGGCTAAAGGGTGGACGCACTTCAAAATAGCTATCAGACTGTGCTGAGGAAATTTTCTCGACAGTCCCCACAATTCTGACTTGACGTTCTAGTTCAGCCCACCAAAAAACCAAAGCAGCATGGGGATTTACTGATATTTCTTGTCCTTTTTGACTATTGTAATTAGTGAATAATACAAAACCCCGTTCGTCAATATCCTTGAGTAGTACCATTCTCGCCGAAGGCTTACCATCAGGTGTACAGGTAGCCAAAGTCATGGCATTAGGTTCAGGTAGTTGGGCTGCTACGGACTGGTTAAACCAAATTTTAAATTGTATAAATGGATTCGGGTCAATTTCTTCTTCATTTAAATCTTCTAGGGTGTAATCCTTACGAAGATCAGCAATGCTTTTATCTATCATTTTTATTTTCTCACGATTTAGATTCAGCGTATATTAGTATTGGGGGAAACATTCTATGATCAAAATCAGTACGTTTTTTGGACAATAGGAAATAGGAATTACGCCACCCTGCCCTGCAAGCCCCTGAAGCCCCCTGTTTATACATTAAATCAGATGCGCCGTTTTGCCCCTCTGCAAACTTTGTTAATTTATGGACTCAGTGGACCAATTATTGCTCTCAATATCTGGCTGATGTCTGTATTATTTCATTTTTTTCAAAATCCTCTGACTATCCTCAGTATTTCTGCCATTCTGGCTTTTTTACTGAATTATCCAGTCAAGTTATTTGAAAATATTAGAATTAGACGCACTCAAGCAGTAATTATTGTTTTACTACTTACCTTAACTCTATTTATTGTTTTATGTGTTACTCTTGTACCAATGTTGATTGATCAAACCATTCAACTTTTGAATAAGATTCCAGATTGGTTAGCGACTAGTCAAGCCAATTTCGATCATTTAGAGATGTTAGCGAAGCAAAGACGGTTATCTATAGATTTAAAGCTGGTGACAAATCAAATTAATGCTAATATACAGAACCTAGTTCAGCAAATAGCTTCAGGGGCTGTAGGATTTGCGGGAACGCTATTATCAGGAATACTCAATGTTATATTAGTCATAGTTCTCGCTTTTTATATGTTAATATATGGCGATCGCGTCTGGACTGGACTAATCAATCTTTTACCATCAAATATCGGTATTCCCCTGAGCAAGTCATTACAATTAAATTTCCAGAACTTCTTTCTGAGTCAATTGTTACTAGGGCTATTTATGATCATAGCCCTCACGCCAATTTTCTTATTTTTGAGAGTACCATTTGCCCTCTTATTTGCTATTATTATCGGTATTTCTGGACTTATTCCTGTTGTTGGCGCAACCTTAGGCATTGGTTTAGTCACAATATTGGTATTAATTCAAAATTGGTGGTTAGCATTTCCAGTCGCTACAATGGCAATTATCATGCAACAAATTAAAGATAATCTATTAGCTCCCAAACTCATGGGTAATTTTATCGGACTCAACCCCCTGTGGATTTTTATCGCCATTTTAATGGGATTTGAAATTGCGGGTTTGCTGGGAACACTGGTGGCTGTACCAATTGCTGGAACTATCAAAGGTACTTTCGATGTGATCAAAAACAGTCAGCATAGTGATTTTGTCGCAAATTTTCGGGCTAATTACGGCTCAGAATTTGGGGAAGATGAATAAATTAGTCAGCGGTCAGTGAAACTCTTGTTCTTGAGCAAATTTTAGATTTTAGATGTTAAACGGCATCTAATATTAAACCAAGATTTAAACCAATATTTAAACCAATATTTAAAAAGGTCTGATAAACTAGGTAGTGTAGCTATATTTATACTTGCTGGATTCAGAAATAAGCTACTTGGAATAAATCTAAAATCTAAAATCTAAAATCTAAAATCTAAAATCTAAAATCTAAAATCTAAAATTGCGTGACCTCTGATTTCTGGTATATTAAATTTTGAATTGATGGATGCAGTTGAATTATTAGAAACAATTACACACCTGATTTCCCAAGCCGAAAAAGGGGAAATTGACCCTTGGGACGTGCGAGTTATTGAGGTGATTGATCATTACTTGAAATTAATGTCCCCAGAAGCAACTACCAGAGGCTATGAAAATGATTTATCTCAATCTGGACAGGCTTTTTTATCAGCATCAAAGCTTGTATTATTTAAGGCAAATACATTAATGCAACTGTCAACGGTATATAATACTCCAGAAGAAGTTATAGATGATACAATATTAGAAATTGAAGATGGATTGTCATGTCCAGCCCGTCCCTTACAATTAGAGCAACACCTGCGTCGTCGTCCAGCAGCTATGCCACCTCGAAAACGTCGAGTGACACTGCAAGAGTTAATAGACCAGTTGCAAATCATGGCCAGCCAGTTGAAACTGGTAGAAAAATCTGATAAACCTCAGCGAACTAAGCGCCAGTCTAGTGTGCAAACCATGCGGGAAGCCCTAGAGTTAGCCCACCAAGAAAATTTAACGGAGGTCGCGTTAGAGCTAGAACAGGTGTTACATCGTGCTGCTAAAGAGCGAAATTTGGAGGAACAATGTTGGAATCTAGAAGAACTGATAGATTTATGGATACAGACAAAGCAACCAGGGAAAAACGGACATAATCATCAATCAGGACATGGTAGCATGATTAGCGTTTTTTGGGCTTTACTACTGCTCTCGGCTCAATCTAAGGTGGAGTTATTCCAAAAAGAATTTTACCAGGAAATTTCAATTCGTTTACCTAATTAAAGTCCAGGAGCAGGGGGAGCATAAATTTCTATCCCCTAATGACAACTGACAACTGACCAATTACTAAGGAATAAGATTTTATGAAAGCAATGATTCTTGCAGCAGGAAAGGGTACTCGTATCCGTCCTATTACCTATACAATTCCTAAGCCCATGATTCCTATACTGCAAAAGCCAGTAATGGAATTTTTATTGGAATTATTGCGCCAACACGGATTTGATCAAATTATGGTCAATGTCAGCCATTTAGCGGAGGAAATAGAAAGTTATTTCCGTGATGGTCAGCGGTTTGGAGTGCAGATTGCCTATTCTTTTGAAGGTAAAATTGATGATGATGGTAAACTCGTGGGGGAAGCCATTGGTTCGGCTGGGGGTATGCGTCGGATTCAAGACTTCTCACCATTTTTTGATGATACCTTTGTAGTATTGTGTGGTGATGCTTTAATTGACTTAGACTTAACTGCGGCAGTAAAATGGCATAAATCCAAAGGTGCGATCGCTACCATTATCACTAAATCAGTTCCCAAGGAAGAAGTTTCTAGCTATGGTGTGGTAGTTACTGACGACGATAATCGCATTAAAGCCTTCCAAGAAAAACCCCCAATAGAAGAAGCTCTTAGCACTAATATCAATACGGGTATTTATATTTTCGAGCCAGAAGTATTTAAGTATATACCCTCTGGAGTAGAATATGACATTGGTGGCCAGTTATTTCCCCAACTTGTGGCAGATAACGCCCCTTTTTATGCTATTCCCATGGATTTTGAATGGGTAGATATTGGTAAAGTTCCCGATTACTGGCGAGCAATTCGCGGTGTTTTATCGGGGGAAATCAAAAATGTACAAATCCCCGGACATGAAGTCGCTCCCGGTATTTTTACTGGTTTGAATGTATCTGTAAATTGGGATAAAGTTGATATTACTGGACCTGTTTATATTGGTGGAATGACCAAAATTGAAGACGGAGCAAAAATTATTGGACCGGCCATGATTGGTCCAAATTGCTGGATTTGTAGTGGGGCTACTGTAGATAACAGCGTGATTTTTGAATGGTCCCGTTTAGCTCCCGGAGTCCGCCTAGTTGATAAATTAGTGTTTGGGCGTTACTGTGTAGATAAAACGGGAGCATCCATTGATGTCCAAGCTGCGGCTTTAGATTGGCTGATTACAGATGCCCGTCAAACTCGTCCCATAGAAACGCCTTTAGAACATAAAGCCATTGCTGAATTATTGGGAACAAGTTCAATTTAGTTAGTTGTCAGTTGTCAGTTGTAATTTGCTACTGACAACTGATCCCTGACTAATGACTATTAACTATTCAAGTAAGTATACCGTTGTAAACTTTGCTCGTAAGTTTGTAGAAGTCGCTGAGATTCCGCTAAGGTGATGTGCTGTTCTTCTAAAGCCCGCTCACAACGCTGGCGAATATTTTCTACCATGTCTTCAGCATCGTATTGAACGTAACTAACGACTTCACTCATGGTATCACCTTTAACAACGTGTTCAATTTGGTAGCCCTTGGGAGTTAAATTGATATGAACGGCGTTAGTATCACCAAAGAGATTATGTAAATTCCCCATAATTTCCTGGTATGCTCCATTCAGGAACATTCCCAAATAATAGGGTTTTCCTGGATGAAATTTGTGTAATTCTAACACTGATTTCACATCTCGCAAATCTATAAAGCGGTCTATTTTCCCATCACTATCACAGGTGAGGTCTGCTAAAATTCCTCTGCGGGTTGGTTCTTCATCCAGACGATGTATGGGCATAATGGGAAATAGTTGATCTATAGCCCAACAATCTGGTGCTGATTGAAACACAGAAAGATTGATGTAGTAAATGGAAGCCATGATTTTTTCTAGGTCTTCCAATTCGTCAGGTACGTATTCTTCCTGACGGATGATAGTTAAAACTTTTTGACAACAAGCCCAGTAAAGACGTTCGGCCTTAGCGCGTTCATTCAAGCGCAAAATTCCTAAATTAAAGCGACTGATAGCTTCTTCTTTGAATTGAGCAGCGTCGTGATAAAATTCTTGGTAATTTTCCTTATTGATAGATTGGTAAGTTTCCCACAGGTATTTAATAATTGGAGATTCTCCGTCTTGGGGAGGATCAGGAGGATCAAGGGGGACATCACTGGTACTGAGAACGTCAAAAATCAACACTGATTGGTGAGAGGAAATTGCCCGACCACTTTCACTCACAAGAGTAGGTACGGTAATTTGCCGTTCATCACAGGTATCTTTTAATTCGGCTACAATGTCGTTAGCATAGTTTTGCATATTGTAGTTTTTTGAGGTGTAGAAGTTCGTTTGCGAGCCGTCATAATCTACACCCAAACCACCCCCAACATCTAAGTATTTCATATCTGCCCCTAGCATCGCCAATTCTACGTAAATACGACTAGCTTCTTGAATGGCATCCTTAATGACATTGATAGCGGAGATTTGCGAACCAATGTGAAAATGTAACAGTTGTAGAGAACCGAGTAAGTCAGCTGCACCTAATTTTTCTACAGCTTCCATAATTTCGGGAATTGTTAAGCCAAATTTAGCGCGATCGCCTGTAGAAGTTCCCCAGCGACCCATACCTTGTGTGCTTAATTTGGCTCTAACTCCCAAAATTGGCTTAATTCCTAATTGACGACTAGCAGCAATGGCTAAATCCACCTCTTCAATTTGCTCTAGGACGATAATTGGTGTTTGTCCTAGTCTTTGGGCTAACATAGCGGTTTCGATGTATTCCTGGTCTTTGTAGCCATTGCAAATTAACAATGCTCCAGGGGTATCCAATAAAGCCAAAGCGATCATTAATTCTGGCTTAGAACCTGCTTCCAAACCAAATTGATGGGGTTTACCAAAACGAACTAAATCTTCAATCAGGTGACGTTGTTGATTGCACTTAACAGGAAAAACCCCACGATAGACACCAGGGTAATTATAGCGGGCGATCGCCTTAGCAAAACAAGCATTTAAGCGCTCAATCCGGTCTTCCAAAATATCGGAAAAGCGGATTAACATAGGAAGACCTAAATTACGCTGTTGTAGAGCATTGACCAACTCAAACAAGTCCAAAGACCCACCACGTTCACCCTTGGGAGAAACAGTTACATGACCAGCAGCATTAATCGAGAAATAAGGCCGACCCCAACCTTCAATCCGATAAAGGTCTTCACTATTCTCAATTTTCCAGGGAATAGATAAATTTCCCGTGCTTATGCTAGTAGGTACTAGCAGTTTCTTCTCTCTTTGGCTTTTCAATTCAGCTTTATGCCCATTAGGCGGCATTTTTACAATCTCATCAGCAGTTGACTCGACACCCATTTCTTCCTGACCTCTGTGTGTTGCCCACGAATTAACAATTTAACAAAATAGTCTGGTAAAGGATATAAGACTAGAAATAATTTCTGATTAAGAATTAGGATAATCACCCAATACTCCCTTGTGCTGAGAATGGTTAGTTACAAAAATTTGCGTTTATCTGCGTTTATCTGCGGTTAATTACCTGTTGCTATATGTAATCAGGAAAAAAATGGTAATTCAATCCGGTTATCCACCATGATCAGGGAAAATTGCTCAGACTACTAGACAAAAGACCTCAATACAACTGACAATTAACCCATCAAAATTTGATTATGTTTTTGGAGACAGACTTGGAACGCACATTTTTAGCAATTAAGCCGGACGGTGTACAGCGTGGTTTGGTGGGTGAAATTATCCGCCGTTTTGAAACTAAAGGCTTTACTTTAGTTGGGTTGAAGTTTATGAAAGTCAGTAGAGAATTAGCGGAACAACACTATGCTGTTCACCGTGAAAGACCTTTTTTTCCTGGGTTAGTGGAATTTATCATTTCTAGTCCAGTTGTAGCAATGGTTTGGGAAGGTGAGGGCGTTGTTGCAGCAGCGAGAAAGATTATTGGTGCAACCAATCCCTTAAACGCAGAACCAGGTACAATTCGTGGCGATTTTGGCGTTAATGTAGGTCGTAACCTGATTCACGGTTCTGATGCTCAAGAAACAGCCCAAACAGAAATAGCTTTATGGTTTAAGGATGAAGAATTAGTTGCTTGGCAACCCCATTCAAAACCGTGGTTAAATGAGTAATTAGGTAATAGGTAATAGGTAATGGGTAATGGGTAATGGGTAGTAAAACTCTTAGCTGTTACTTGTCACCTGTTACCTTAAATGAATATAAAAAATTTAATAGACCATAAGAGATTTTGAAAACCTCCTTTTGGAGGGTAGGAAAAAAAGATTGCAAGCCAAGATATGATACATAAGTTCCTTAATACTAAATCATTAGATATCACTATAATAATCATCAAAATATTTTAGCACTTGATATTGAGTTAGTACCAAAAATCTGTGCTTATATTAAATTATCACTTGAGCATAAAATAAAATAATTAATTACCGTGTTAGAAGCCTGTGTACTAATAACAATATTGTGCGGTTTTTTCGGGATTATCCTCAAAAAAAACCTGGTGATGAAAATTGTCTCCATGGATGTGATGAGTACAGGTGTGATTGCCTTTTATGTACTAATTGCATCACGAGAAGGCTTATTTACCCCCATTATTTCTAGTGTAAAAAATATTAATTATGCAGATCCTGTTCCCCAAGCAGTGATATTAACAGCGATAGTCATTGGTTTTTCTATTCAGGCTTTGATGCTGGTTGGTGTGATGAAATTAGCACAGGATAATCCCACCTTAGAAACCCATGAGATTGAGAAAAATAATACACCGTAAATTACCCACCACTTCCCTTAGGGTAAGTGGGGGCTTTTAAAGCCCAGAGTTTACCCGACTAAGTGTTAAATCACTACGATTTTCAGGTCATCTCACCTACAAATACGCAGCCAGTTTGTAGATCTGAGGTTAACAGTTAAACAGGCTTATTGGGTTAATCCAGTGCTGTTAGCGTAAAAAGCCTTTAAATCTTTGTCCAGGCTAACATTACCCGCAAGGAGGGACAATATGTCCAAAGTATTTGTTTTAGATACCAACTTCACGCCATTAAACCCAATTCATTCAGCGCAAGCCAGACAACTACTAAGAAGCAAAAAAGCAGCAATATTTAGACAGTTTCCGTTCACAATTATTCTCAAAAAATCCCGTCCTGACTCCCCAATATCGTCGCTAAGACTAAAGATTGACCCTGGTGCAAAATTTACGGGAATGGCATTAGTTAATGATTTAACTGGCGAGGTTGTATTTGCTGCTGAATTAAAACATAGAGGTTTTGCAATTAGAGATGCTTTAACTTCTAGAAGGCAATTAAGACGTTCTAGACGTGCAAGAAAAACTCGTTACAGACAACCAAGGTTTTTGAATAGAACCCGTCCAGAAGGATGGTTAGCACCGAGCTTACAAAGTCGGGTTGAGAATATCAAAACTTGGGTTAAGAAGTTACTCAACTTTGCACCAATTCAGGCTATTAGTCAAGAATTAGTCAGGTTTGATATGCAGTTAATGGCTAATCCTGATATTCAAGGACAGGAATATCAACAGGGAACTTTAGCTGGTTACGAAACCAGAGAATACTTACTAGAAAAGTGGGGTAGACAATGTGCTTACTGTGGAGCGAAAGACGTTCCTTTTCAAGTAGAACATATTCATCCACGAGCCAAGGGTGGTAGTAATTCAATTACGAATCTCACTTTAAGTTGTGAAAAGTGTAACACCAAAAAGGGAACGAAAGACATCAAAGATTTTCTCAAAAAAGACTTTTCAAAGTTAGAGAAAATCTTGAAGCAAGCCAAAAGACCACTGGCTGATGCAGCCGCAGTAAACACAACTCGTACTGCATTACTAAAAGTTCTAAAAGCAACTGGATTACCTGTAGAAACAGGTTCAGGAGGGTTAACAAAGTTTAATAGAAGTGAGCAAAATTTAGAGAAAACGCACTGGATTGACGCAGCTTGTGTTGGTCAGTCAACTCCAATTCTCAATATCAAAGGTGTTAAACTACTGCTAATTACAGCTAACGGTCACGGCTCTAGGCAATCTTGCCGAACCGACAAGTACGGTTTTCCGAATAGGCACGTACCGAGAGAAAAAATACATTTTGGTTTTCAAACTGGCGATATCGCTAAAGCGGTTGTCACCACTGGTAAAAAGATTGGTATTTGTGTAGGAAAAGTTGCTATTCGTTCAACTGGTAGTTTCAATATTTCTACTAAAAATGGATTGATTCAAGGAATATCACATAAGTTTTGTAAACGCATTCACGCAAAGGATGGTTATTCGTATGCAGTATAAAAGATTTGTTAATTACTCAACTGTCCTTCTCGCTATTTGTGCTAACGCACAAAATTACTCAAGGGACGTTTCACAATTAACCCTCCATTCCTCCCATCACCAAACTGAGTACAGTTTTGGTGGGGGTCTCCTGGAGGAGGTTTAGATGAATACTATTACATTGACTTGGATTGCTACCCCATTTTTTCTAGGATTCATCATTTTTATCGTTCCCAAACTCAACCGACATTTAACTCTGTGGGGAACTATTGCTTCTGCTGCTTATGGGTTGCAGTTATTTCTCAATCCATCACCAGTGACACTGAATTTACTAGACAGTTTCGGTATTAAATTAATAGCAGACGAGTTAAGCGCTTACTTTATTCTCACAAATGCTATAGTCACGGCTGCTGTTGCTCTCTACTGCTGGCGCAGTGATAAAACGGCTTTTTTCTATGCTCAGATGATTATTGTCCATGGTAGCCTCAATGCTGCCTTTGTCTGTGCAGATTTCATTAGTTTATATGTGGCTTTAGAGGTAAGTGGTATTGCGGCCTTTTTATTGATTGCTTATCCCCGTAGCGATCGCTCAATTTGGGTAGGTTTACGGTATCTATTTGTAAGTAATACTTCCATGTTGTTTTATCTAGTTGGTGCGGCGCTGGTTTATCAGACACATCATTCCTTTAGTTTTACAGGTTTAAAGGGATCACCACCGGAAGCACTAGCATTAATTTTTCTGGGATTATTAATCAAAGCTGGGATTTTTGTATCCGGTTTATGGTTACCTTTAACTCATTCTGAATCAGAAACACCAGTTTCCGCATTGATGTCAGGAATTGTTGTTAAAGCCAGTGTTTTACCTTTATTGCGTACTGCATTAGTTTCCGAAGAAATTGATATCATAGTCAGAATTTTCGGTGTAGGAACGGCTTTAATGGGTGTATCCTATGCTGTTTTGGAAAAAGATACTAAGCGAATGTTGGCCTTTCACACAATTTCCCAATTAGGCTTTATTCTCGCGGCACCAGTAGTAGGTGGATTTTATGCTCTTACCCATGGATTAGTCAAATCATCTTTATTTTTGATTGCGGGTTCTTTACCCAGTCGCAACTTTAAAGAATTGCAATATAAACCCATTCATACAACAATTTGGATAGCCTTAGTTATCGCTAGTTTATCAATTTCTGGTTTCCCTTTATTATCAGGTTTTGCTGCTAAGAGTTTAAGCATGAAAAATTTAGCATCTTGGCAATTTATAATTATGAATATTGCCGCAGTCGGTACAGCAATATCCTTTGCTAAATTTATTTTTTTACCCCACAGTCGAGAAGGAGAACAGAAAATCAAACCAGGTTTTTGGATATCAATAATATTTTTGATCACTGGTTTAATTGTTGCCAATATTGTCTATCCTCAAGCTTATAATACTGCTGATATTACAAAAGCACTTATAACCATTGCTGTGGGCTGGTTAGCCTATCATGTTATTTTCAAAAAGTTATCAATATCTTTACCTCGTGTATTTGAAGAATTTGAGCATTTGGTTGGTGTCATGAGTCTGACTTTAATTTTGCTATTTTGGATGGCTTTCCCATGATTGGACATCTCATATTAAGATTATCAATTTGGTTTTTACTCACTGCTAACGTGAGTTTAACAAATATTATCATTGGTGTCATTATTGCCTTACTTTTACCACGTGGTAAATCCTCACCAGAAAAATTAAAAGCTTGGTTAAAGGTGATAATTAAAATTATTATTACCATTCCATTGGCTTTTATGGAGGCATTTGAAATTATCCTGCGTCCCCATCATCAAGAAGAAATTATCATAGAGAAAGTCAAACTCAAAAGATCACCTTTATTGATTTTTGTGGATATATTTCTAATTACCTTCACACCCAAAACCATAGTTTTTAAATACCGTGAAGAAGGATGGTATGAGGTCCACCAAATTAAACCCGGCAGGTAACAATTATGAACTTAGAAATAGTCTTAATGGCAATGATTGTAGCTTTACTTATCCCCATTTATGAAGCTGGTAAAAGTGATGATACTTGGCAGAAAATGTTAGCTTTTGGTAGTATTTCCAGTAAAGTAGCAATCATGATTCTTGTAATTTCCGTTTTGCGAGATGATTGGATGATTGGTGTAGTCGCAGCGATTATTTTGAGTGTAGGAAATGCCGGATTAATGTTATTAGCACATATCCTAAGAAGATTGGGTGAAGTATGATCAACTTTCTGAGTTATAGCTGTATAGGTATAGGCATAGTTTTTTGGTTTTGGGGAACTTTTCATTTAGTTAGCAACAGATCAGTATTATTCAAATTACATGGACTTTCTGTTGCTGATACTTTAGGTTCAATGATTATTATCATCGGACTATTATTGAAAATACCCAGTGAATGGCCATTACTTATTCTGGGCATTATTTCCTTAGCAATTTGGAATACTATGCTGGGTTATGTATTAGCATATTGTTCAACACAAGAGGCAAAAAATGAATGATACTTATCTCTATTTGATCATTGCTTTATTACCCTTAACTGCGGGGATGTTAGTAACTCAAACTAACCCCTATCATGCTTTAGTGATTCGTGGGGTACTCGGTGCCATAGCCGCAATGGTAGATGCAGTTTTAGGAGCAGCAGATGTGGCTTTAACAGAAGCATTAATGGGAACAATGCTATCAATTACTCTCTATGCAATTGCAGTCCGTTCATCTTTAGTTTTGCGTCTTGGTGTCATTGAAAATCAGTCAATAGAAAAAAATCAGGATAGCACTTTGCAACAACTTATCAACGAATTTCGCCAGATTTTTAACAAACATTACTTACGGCTAGAAATTGTTCCCTATAGCAATAACCAAAGTTTACAACAGGCATTAATAGAAAAGGAAATTCATGCTACTTGTGTGCGTTTGGAAGAAAGTCATCAAGGAGAAGAAACCTACCAAACTGCAATTCGAGTGCAACGTATCTATAACATTATAGAAAGTGAACTTTCATTACCAAAAACAATTTTAAAATATTTCCATGTTTGACATTTAGGGGAGCAGCATTTATGAAATTAGTCTACATTTTAGCGGGAATAGCTTTATTTGTGAAAATGCTGATCATGCCTAATTATGAACCGAATTTATCAGATATTTCCATTGTGGAAACAGTAGTTAAAGAAAGTGGTGTTCCCAATGCGGTATCAGGGATTATTTTCAGAAATCGGTTATATGATACAATCTTTGAAGTAATTGTTTTTACTATCGCCATTCTCGGAGCTAATTTTTTACTAGCCAATGACAAACCATCTTGCAGTATTTATCAATTCAAAGATCAACCATCAATAATATTAGCTCGTCTAGGGGCGACAATTGCGGCGTTAGTGGGTATTGAATTAGCAATTAGGGGACATTTGAGTCCTGGAGGCGGTTTTGCAGCTGGTGTCGCTGGTGGTACAGCCATTGGACTCATAGCAATTACTTCATCATATCAGTGGATGCAGGATATTTATCACCGTTGGCACGCTGCTACTTGGGAAAAGGTTTCGGTATTGGTTTTTATTGTTTTAGCAGTGATAACTTTATCGGGGCTAGAATTACCCCACGGTGAGTTAGGGGCCTTATTTAGTGGTGGAATTTTACCGATATTAAACATCCTAGTTGCTGTTAAGGTAGCATTAGGTTCTTGGGCTGTGGTTTTGATTTTTATTCGTTATCGCGGTTTGTTATGAATTGAGGAAAGGTTCAGGAAAGGTAATTGGTAATAAAACTCTTACCTGTTACCTAGTTCCCGTCCTCATCACTTTGAGACTTCAGTTTTTTCCCTTTCTTCTGGGACTAATTCAACAACGGTACGCTTGGAAAATCCCCAAGCTAAGATCACACCAATAACAGTTACTACCAGCCATTGTGGTGGGACTAAATCATCATTGATGACTTTTAACAGCAACCGTAAACCCACAAATGCGACAGTAATATAACCCGCGTCTTCTAAATTTTCATATTCATCTAACCAGCGGATAAATAATCCAGCCATGAATCTTAGGGTGAAAATACCAATGGTTGTACCGGTGATTACTAACCATGTTTCTTGAGAAACTGCGATCGCTGTTGTGACACTATCCAAGGAAAAAGCTAAATCTGTCAAGGCAATTACGGGTATAGCTTGCCACAGTGATTTAAACCGTGGACCGTGATGATGATTGGACTCGTCTTCCTGAGAACTAAAGTGTTGAAATACTAACCATAAGAGATAACCAGCACCCAAAAGTTCAAATTGCCAAAATTTTTGTACCCAAGTCGCTGTTAACAGCAGGGTAATTCTTAAAATATAAGCGAATACTAAGCCAATGTTGAGGGCTTGACCTTCTCGTTTTTTGTCTTCTAGTCCTTGGGCGATCGCAGCGAGGGCGATCGCATTATCAGCGGATAGTACCGCTTCTAAAAATACTAAAATCAAGAGAACAATTGAGGCTTCAACGCTGAAGTGAAAGTTTAGGTAATTAAATATTTTGTCTAACATTTTTCACAAGAGGGGGACAATTAAAAATTAATAGGAGATTTTTACTGTAGAACGCACATTGACACTCTAAATTACCTCCTTGTTGTTTACGCAATATGTTTATTATATATCAGAATGTCAAAGCCGATAAAATAGTTAGTATTGCTGATAGGTTTTTATCCCTTGCTTAAAAGACCCTAGGGTACATTCAAAATATGCTAAATCAAAACCAAACCCCGCTCATAGAGGCCTTAAAAGCCTGTAAAAACCGTTATCATGCACCATTTTACACTCCAGGACATAAACGCGGCCAGGGTATTTCCCCACTTTTAAGCGATTTATTAGGTAAAGATGTCTTTCATGCTGACTTAACAGAATTGGCAGAATTAGATAATTTATTTACACCCCAAAGCGTAATTTTAGCAGCACAAGAATTAGCAGCAGAGGCTTTTGGGGCTGAGAAAACATGGTTTTTAGTTAATGGTTCTAGCTGCGGAATTGCAGCTGCAATTCTTGCTAATTGTAGAATGGGAGAAAAAATAATTCTCCCGCGCAATGTTCATTCTTCAGTTATTTCTGGATTAATTCTTTCTGGTGCAATTCCTATTTTTATAAATCCTGAATATGATGAATATTTAGATATTACATATAGTATAACACCCGAATTAGTAAAAGCAGCATTAATAGAACATCCAGATACAAAAGCAGTATTGATAGTTTATCCAACTTATAATGGTGTTTGTGGAGATTTAAAGGCGATTTCACACTTAACTAATCAATATAATATTCCTTTAATTGTAGACGAAGCCCATGGCGCACATTTTCATTTTCATCCACAATTACCCACCTCAGCTTTAACCGCAGGTGCAGATTTAACTATACAATCAATTCATAAAACATTGGGGGCAATGACACAGGCATCAATGTTACATATTCAAGGAAATAGAATTGATATTGATAGAATTAATAAAGCCTTACAATTAGTTCAATCTACCAGCCCTAGTTTTATACTTTTAGCTTCTTTAGATGCTGCACGTCATCAAATGGCAATACATGGAAAAAAATTGATGTCTCAAACTTGGGAATTAGCGCAAGAAGCAATAATTAAAATTAATCAAATTCCTGGTTTATCTACTCCTTTAATTAATAGCGGAAAATCACAAAAATTTCTAGATTTAGATCAAACTAGATTAACTGTAAATGTTAGTGAAATAGGATTTACAGGCTTTGCGGCTGAAGAAATTTTAGATAAAAAATTCGATGTTACTCCAGAATTTTCATCTTGGCAAAATCTCACATTTATTATTAGCTTAGGAAACACAAAAGCAGATATTCAAAACCTAATTCAGGGATTAAATAATCTTAGCCATGTCACCCCCTTGACATCTGAGTGTCAACCGTGTAAGAATAGAAACGATGCTATAATAGGTCATGATCTGTCCATTTCTCCTCGTGAGGCCTTTTTTGCTAATAGCGAAGTATTACCTGTAGAGGAAACCCAAGATAGAATTTGTGCAGAAATTATTTGTCCTTATCCTCCAGGAATTCCTGTATTAATGCCGGGGGAAATAATTACAAAATCAGCATTGGCATATTTACAGGAAATTCAAAATATGGGTGGTTTTATTAGTGGTTGTGCCGATGAAACTTTACAAACTCTAAAAGTTGTGAAATAATATACAGCAGTTATCCGTTTATGAAGTACAGATATTAATAATAAAACTCTTGTGGTGCGGGCATACTTCGACCAATCTCAGTACAAGTCTTGCCCGCACAAGGTGTACCTCACTCAAGCTGAACTTGCTGTAAGATAGTTTTTTTACATCATAACCCCTGCTCTCTTGCGGGGATATTATACTTTACTCAACCAAGAACCGCTATAATACAGAATTGGCTTTTAAAACATTGAACTCAGAAGGATATGTCACCCCACGTTAATGAGACCTGATCTTTATTCTTTATATTTATGCTATAGTTGCAGGTATTTCTTCCTCAATTTCATAACCATGAGTTAGATTTTCCTTAGCTCTATCAATCAAATCTAAACCTTGTTGTACAGTTTCCATTAAACTTAATTTACCCCGTAAGTCAGCAGCACCAGCAAAACCTTTAGCATACCAAGTCATGTGTTTACGCGCTTGACGGACTCCCCTATCTCCCTTGTATTCCCATAAAGCAAAAAGATGTTCTCGCGCACATTCTAAACGTTGAATGGGGTTAGGTGGTGGTAATAATTCTCCTGTTTTTAAGAAATGATCAACTTCACCAACTAAAAAGGGATAACCTAAAGTTCCACGAGAACACATTACCCCATCTGCGCCAGTTTGTTCTAAACATTTTACCGCAGCTTCCACAGAAAAAATATCTCCATTACCAATCACAGGAATTGACAGGACTTCTTTAACTTTAGCTATCCATTCCCACCGCGCATTACCATTATAACCCTGAGCGCGAGTGCGTCCATGGACAGTAATCATTTTTGCTCCCGCGTCTTCCATGCGTTTAGCAAAATCTAAAATAGTAATTTCATGATCATTCCAACCAATACGAGTTTTCACAGTTACAGGAACATCTACCGCTTTCACAACTTCCCGCACAATTGCCTCTGCAATTTCCGGTTGACGTAATAAAGAAGAACCACCACCATTTTTAGTAATTTTATTAACTGGACATCCCATGTTAATATCAACAGTATCTGCACCTTCCGCAACCGCTTTTATTGCTGCCTCCGCTAGAAAATCGGGACGACAATCAAATAATTGAATACTAATAGGTCTTTCTTGAGGATCTACCTCCATAATTTTTGGTAATTGGTTAACATAGTGTAAACCCGTTGCATTGACCATTTCTGTATACATCATAGATTCTGGTGCATAACGACGTACTAAACGACGAAAGACCAAATCCGTCACCCCCGACAATGGAGACTGTAAAACACGGCTTTTAACCGCAAATGATCCAATTTTGAGAGGTGTAGAAAGTCTAGCTTGAAGTTCAGGAGAAAGAGAAATCATGGTTAAAATTAAAAATAGAATCGTTAAGGGAATTGAGGACTAAGGAAAGGTAGTTAATCAAAGGGTAGATGATTAAACCAGTAAATCCTAATGGACATAAAATAAAATGACTATAAAAAACAATCAAAATCAAGATCGTCTTCTTGTTTCTTATCTTCTGTGTGGAGCAGGTTTTTTTGGTATAGGAGGCTTACATCGCTTATATAATGGCAAAATCGGTACTGGTTTATTATGGCTATGTACTGGTGGTTTATTTTATATTGGACAACTTGTTGATTTAGTGATCATACCGAATATGGTTGACGAATATGAGCAAAAATTGCGGTTAAAAGCAGGTGTATCATCTGCGGGTATACCCATGAATGAGCGGATATTTATATCACAAGTTCACCAACCAAATGGTAAACCACTCATTGTCAAACTCATAGAAGCAGCAGAGGCTAATGGTGGTAGTTTAACAGTAACTCAAGGTGTTAAGGCCACAGGAGCTAGTCTTATAGAAGTAGAAACCATGCTCAAAGAAATGCTACAATCAAATCATGTGAGAATAGGCAACAACCCTATTTCTGGAGTTGTGACTTATTACTTTGATGAATTGTAAAGTTGCGAACCGCTATGATTTATCATTTCCGAACTTTTGTACTTCATTAGACTAGGAAATGCTATATATTCTTCTGTTAAATTATCTAAAAATAGGTAACGACTCCATTTCTGAAGTCGTGACTTATGATTACGTTAACTAATTTCTACCTAGCCATTTTTGACCGTTCAAACGATATACTAACCGAGATACTAACAAATCTAGGGTGATTTTCCGCTCGTCAATTAAAAACGATTCTAGGGTACTCGGTTTTTTACCTTCATTACAGGAAAAACCCTTTTTACCTTGAATATTCTCTTCGGGGAAATATACATTAAACTGGCGTTGTCCCCCTTGCCAGGAACCGATAACTTGCCAACATTCTTCCGCTGAGGTAAAACCAATTATGGAATACTTCTGCTTGGCAAAAGTCAGTTTTACATCTGGCACACCTTCTTTAGTAATTGCTGCTTGCAGTGCCGGGAGATAATGTTGCTGCATAAACTCTTCAAAAGGTTTATCTTCCAAAGCTGGGGGTTTTTCCTTTTTGGCAGCTTTGGCGGCGGTTTTTTCGCTTTCTGCTGGAGTTTGTGTGGTTTCTTCTGCCATTGCTCGTTTTGGGGTAGTCAGTTATTTTTATTTTGACATACCAGAGCCATGAATTTGGGAATTTTATTCATTTACTGTTGAAGCAGAGCCTCTGGACTGCATTCCCAGTCGGAGACTGGGAACGAGATAAGGAGATATGACTAAAACTTTATACTTTAAATATTTATATATGCTTCAACCACCCGCAACAGCAGGAACAATACTCACCTCGTCACCATCCTTTAGGGTTGTTTCTGCACCTTCTAAAAAGCGAATATCTTCGCTGTTAACATAGACATTCAAAAACCGTCTGAGTTTGCCTTGATCATCACACAAACGCGATTTAATACCAGGACAGCTTACTTCTAAGGAATCTAATAAGCCAGAAATATTACTAGCACTACATTCTAATACGGACTTATTTTCTGTAAACTGTTGCAAAGCGGTGGGAACTAAAACTGTTACGGCCATTGTTTAAACGTTAATTGTGAGTGAGTAAGCTAAATAGGCGGTTATAAACCGCGACAGGTAAAAACCTGAATTTTTGTTGAGTCCACGGAGGTGGACTTTATTTGTATAACTACGGTTTCTAACCGCTAAAGCTTCTAAACTAGGACTTGTTGCCATTCTAAACGGTCAAGGGTCCGGGATCTTTCTAACGCCCGCTCAAAACTGTCTAGTTTGGCCTCAATTGTCAAAGGTTCGCCAATATAGCCTTGAATTGCTTCCTGGGTTTTCAACCCATTACCAGTGATATAAACTACTGTGGTTTCATCTGGATTGATTTTGCCGGCTTCTACTAATTTTTTCAGAACAGCAATGGTTGTACCCCCTGCGGTTTCTGTAAAGATGCCTTCGGTTTCTGCTAATAATTTAATACCTTCGATAATTTCCGCATCATTAACTGATTCAATATTACCGTTGGTTTTTTGAGCTATTTCTACAGCATATACCCCATCTGCGGGGTTGCCAATAGCGATTGATTTAGCAATTGTATTCGGTTTAACTGGTTTAATAAAGTCTTTACCTTCTTTAAAGGCTGTCGCAATGGGAGAACAACCTTCTGCTTGAGCGCCACTGAACCGGACAGCTTTATTTTCTACTAAACCAACTTCTACAAATTCTTGGAAACCTTTATAAATTTTAGTAAATAGAGAACCGGAAGCCAATGGTGCAACTATATGATCTGGTAATTCCCAACCTAGTTGTTCTGCAACTTCAAAGCCCAAGGTTTTAGAGCCTTCAGAATAGTAAGGACGGAGGTTAATATTCACAAAACCCCAACCATGGGTATTCGCAACTTCTGAACAAAGGCGATTAACTTGATCATAATTGCCTTTGACTGCCATTAGGGTAGGACTATAAATTAAACTACCGATAATTTTACCAGCCTCTAAGTCAGAAGGAATGAATACACAACAATCTAAACCGGCATGAGCGGCGATCGCTGCGGTAGAATTTGCTAAGTTACCTGTACTAGCACAAGAAACAGTTGTAAAACCTAATTCTCTCGCTCTACTGAGGGCAACGGATACCACCCGATCCTTAAAACTCAGGGTGGGCATATTCACGGCATCATTTTTAATATAAAGCTTATTTAGACCCAGGCGACGGGCAAGACGGTGAGAACGCACCAAGGGAGTCATCCCTGTACCGACATCTATATAATTATCTGTAGCAACGGGCAAAAAGTGACGGTAGCGCCAAATTGAGTTGGGACCTGCTTCAATAGTTTCTCGACTAACTAAGCTTTTAAGAACATTGTAATCATATTTGACTTCTAGTGGACCAAAACACAATTCACATACATGAGTAGCTTTAAGCTCGTATTCTGCGCCACATTCTTTACACTTCAATGCTTTGAGTATGGAAGTGTTTGCTTGGTTGAGGTTTGTAATCGCCTGAGTCATAATTTACCTTTCCCTGGATATCCGTCAACTTTGAAATCATAGTAGCACGAGACAAAATCACCGTCAAACATACCCGACAAAAATTATCGGGTTTGGTTACTCAACCGCAGCAATTACCAAAAAAATCACCAAAGTAGGGGTAATTCATGAATTACCCTTGGGAAAGAATCAGGTTTAGGGGTATGCACTTTAGTGAGATATTGTTAGTAACAGGTTATCTAGTTCCCCTGCTTGGGGTTTTATGCCAACCAACAGGTAACTTGCTGTGTGTAAACAGTTTGGACTACAGAATTTAGTATAAAATACTATCAGATAAAAGCTAGTAATGGGGGGTAAATACTGATTTATAGATTTTTGGTGAAAAAATACTAAAAATCATTTACATCCTGGAATTAATGCCATATATTATTTATCAATACAATCTAAAAACCAAATAAATCCTAGCAGTCAAAGGGCTTGAGTGCTAATGTCTGAGGTAATCTTGAAACTGATGTAGTTGGCAGAAATTCTACTTTTTCTAGATGAAGTTAGCGGACTTTTCCGCAATAGTTTTTGCCAAAAACAGAGGTTTATCGGCAATTGATAACTTTGGAGGACGAGAATGATTAAATACAGTTTCAATTTGATAGGGGTATCTCCTGTTTGGCATTTTTTTAATCACCAACAACAGAGTTTAGTAAAACCACAACATCAAGGGATAGAATATCTAGGAACTCATACTTGTACTTTAGATGCGTTCCTGGAATCTATAGAACCAATTCCTGTAAAATGGGGTTGGAATTTAGATCAAGTAGTAGATACGGTAATTGAGTTTTGGATGAATAATGCTGAGAGTATTAACTATTGGAAATCTCGTTTACAAGATGCCGGACATGATAGTTTACTCGTAGCTAGAGTAGCAGATATGAACTATTTGCCTGGGGAATTGGAATCACTACTAGAGAAAAATTTGTAACTCTTAATTACTACCAATAGAATAGCAGGAAACAGGGAACAGAGTATTTTTTTGTTTACCTGGCAACTGCTATGTCATTTTCTAATGCTTTGAGAATTTTTAAATACAATTCTTCTACTTTTTGCGCTGCTAATTTACCACTAGCAGCATAGTGATCTAACCCGGGAGAACCATTTACTTCAATTAGCGTATAATCTGTCATTGGCATAGTAATATCATGGGTAAGTATATCTATTCCTGCTAATCTTAATCCTATATCTTTAGTAATATTAATTGCTAATTTTTGAAAGTCTGGATGAATAGTTTCCGAAAAATCTACAGCCTCACCTCCACTAGATAAATTAGCATTATCTAAAAGATAAACAATCTGATCATTAGGAATCACGCTATCCCAATTAAGATTTTGCGTTTTTAATTTTTTATCAATGCGGAAATCATCAACTTTAATACCGTTTTTTCTGCCGAGGCTAATAAATTTTTCCTGCTTTTGTTGTAGCAACTCTAAAACATTAGATATACCATTACCGACAACAAATAAGGGAATCCTTTGATAGGCAACAATCACTTCATTATCTAAAACAACAATTCTATAGTCATTACCAATATAAAATTTTTCTACAATCAATCCTGATTTAATTTGGAATATTTTATCAGCTACATCATAATATTCTGTCTGATTATATACTTTAGTAACTAATATTCCCTGACTAAGATTGAGAGGTTTAACAATTACAGGAAATCCCATGGACTCTGCATAATTAAATCCATCATCAATATTTCTGAGATTTGCTAATTTAGCGCATAATTTATCATTAAAAAAAGTTTTTCCCTCTGTAACTTTATATCCAAACTGCTTCAGAAAAAAATTACTATATGCTTTATCTTTAACTAACTCAGCTGCCCCAAAACCATTAATATCTAATTTGCTATGACTAAAAACTGACTTTTTGCCGTTTTTAAATGTAATATGTCCGACTAATTCATATTCTGGTTCAACTAAAACTATAGCCCCTATTTCCAATGCTACTTTTTTGATAATTGATGTAATTGACATTTTTATTTTTCCAGACTATCTCAGATTATACGGAAAAAGTATAGCAACATTCGTAAATATTTGACAATCTAAAATCTCAAATAGTTGAAAATTGGTATAGCTTATAACCATGCAATCAATACTTATGGAAGTTTAAATACTAATTAAATCAGTATTTACTTCTTAGCAGCAAATAAAAGTAAATTTTGTTAAAAAATAAGTTGTTGCATCACGTATTGACAATTTTGAAAATATGTAATACCAAGGTGGCATCATCAATAAAAAGCGATGGTACATTCTTGGTTAAGACACAAAGTAACGCCCTTCACTCAAGTTCATACGCATAAAATAATCATGCCACAAAATACGGATTACAAAAACACCACTTCAGAACATCAAGCCATAGCTTACAGAAAAAGGCTGAATGGCTGGGCTATAGCCCGTGTCGTTACCGAACAGGAAAAAGTAATTGTTGCCAGATTCCGTAGTCGTTCAGATGCAGAAGGTTATATTCAGCACATACGCCAGTTAATTCTTGATGCTGATTTTGAGCTTTTCTTTGATTGTCAACGTGAAGAAGCTGTAATATAAATTCACTCAGTCCAGAGGTAAGAGGAACAGGTTTTCTTTTGGATTTTGAATTGTTTTGTCCTCTTATACCTTCAAGTGCCAATTTATGGGTCAGTTAGCAGCCCATTGTGTTTGAGTAAAGCCTTGGTACTGGGTTCTCGTCCCCGGAAGGTTTTAAAGACATCCATGGGATGCTGACTGCCACCTAATGCTAAAATTGTATCTCGATAGCGTCTACCAATATCATGAATTGCGGCCTCATCTTCCAAACCCGCTTCTTCAAAAGCAGCAAAAGCATCAGCACTAAGCACCTCAGCCCACTTATAGCTATAGTAACCCGCTGCATAACCACCTTCAAAAATATGACCGAAGGCACACAAAAACCCATCCTCTGGTAATGGTGGTAACACAGTTGTCAACTTAGCAATCCGATGTTGCACATCTGTGACAGTTTCTTGACCCTGGGGACAATAGCGGTGATGTAATTCCAAATCCACACTGCTGAAATATATCTGTCGCAACATAGCTGAACCACTCATGTAATTACGTGCCGCCAACAACTTTTGGTAATAATGTTCTGGTAATGGTTCACCTGTTTGATAATGTTTGGCCATACCCAATAAGGTCTGGCGGTCATAACACCAATTTTCCATAAATTGGCTTGGTAATTCTACTGCATCCCATTCAACATTATTAATACCTGCTGCCCCCAGATAATTTACCTTAGTCAGCATATGATGTAAACCATGTCCAAATTCATGAAATAATGTCTCAACTTCATCAAAAGCCATTAAACTAGGATTACCATCCACAGGGGGAGTTTGGTTACAAATCAAATAAGCGACAGGGAGACGGATAGTAGTTACAGCATTCTCTTTGATTTGTTTGCGGTGAATACAAGCATCCATCCAAGCACCACCACGTTTTTCAGCGGGACGACTGTAAGCATCTAAGTAAAAATAGGCAATGGTTTCACCATATTGATCAGCAATTTGGAAATAACGGACATCCTCATGCCATACTGGTGCTTGGCCGTCAGCAGAAGTTACCGTGACACCAAAAAGCCTTTTTACCAGCCCAAATAAACCATCTAGGACTTGAGGGAGGGGAAAATAGGGGCGTAACTCTTCAGCCGTAAAGGCAAATTTTTCCTCCTGTTGACGTTCAGCCCAAAAACTAATATCCCAGTGTTGCAAATTTTCTGCTTCTGCTGCTTTTTTATTCTTTGCAAAAGCTTTAAGTTTATCTAAATCTTTAACAGCAGCATTATAACTAGCTTGACGGAGTTCTTCTAAAAGTTTTTCTACGGAGGGAACATCCTGAGCCATTTTACTAGCCAAACTGAGTTCAGCAAAGGTTTCAAAGCCAATTAATTGAGCTAGTTCCTTTCTTAACTCTAAAATGCGGGTAATTAAGGGGTTATTATCTAATTCTCCAGAAGATGCTCGGGTAATATAAGCCTTATAGACTTTTTCCCGCAAATCCCGTCTGGTACTATGCTGCATAAAGGGGAAATAACTGGGAAAATCTAAAGTAATATGCCAAGGGCCATGTTCTGGTGTGCCATTTTCCTCTCCAGCAGCACGAGCAGCTTGGGCTGCAAGACTTAACAAGCTGCTTGGTAAGCCGTCAATGTCATCCAAGGTGGTGAGGATTAAAATAAAGCCTTTAGTGGCATCTAGGATATGATTAGCAAACCTAGTGGCTAGTTCTGCTAATTCCATCTGAATAGCATTAAAACGCTCTCTGTCTTCACCTTCTAAGCCGACACCTGACAATTCTGCATCCCGAATAGCCGCTTTGATAATTCTCTGTTGGGCTAAATCTAAAGTTTCCCAGGTATGACTATTACGAATTGCTTTGAAAGCATTATAAATAGGTTTACTTTGACCCAGGATATTTATAAACTGAACTACTTGTGGCTGTACCTTTTCATAAGCACTACGTAGTTCTGGACTATTTTTAACACCCATTAAATGATTGAGTATTCCCCAACTCCAATTTAGTCTTTCTGTCAATTTTTCTAAAGGTTCTATTAAACCAGTCCAAGTAGGCTGTATATTTGCCTCTAGGATAGTTAACTGCTTTTCAAGTTCTGCTAACAGGTAAGAAAAAGCTGGTTCGACTTGCTCCGGTTTAATATCCGCAAATGCGGGTAAACCAGAGCTTTGAAGTAAAGGATTTTGAGAAATAGTAGCAGTTGCACGCATGGTAGTGAATTAATAGCCGAGGAGTTAAATGGGGACAAAAATTGATTTTTCTTGCTTTATATGCTGACTTAGCAAGCATAAAAGTCAGCCTTTTTAGGAATAAGCCCAAATGGATACGCATGACTTTTACCGCGCTATTTTTGGCTTGAAAACATCTTCCAGGTAATCTATGTGATATAATGAACACAAGTCAAAAACGTGACGATAAACTTTCCCTTTACTAAAATTGCAAAACCAACATTGTAGCAATTTTTTTGCAAGTAATTACTTTTATTTTCTCTAATTCTGTAGTCATAATTCACCATAATCAATTTGCATCTTGAGTACATAATATGCGATATCTGAGCAAAAAAAATCTCATAAAGCTTGCTACGTATAAGAAATCAGCTATATGTTTGAATATTATCGCAAAATATTCTCTCTTTTACCTGTTAAGAGTTCCCTGTTCCCTTTTACTGAATGGTAATTTACCATAATAAGTACCGAAGAGCCATCAATTTTAACGAGTGAATAAAGTTATGAAATTTTTGCTTTCTGTTTTACTAACACCTGCAATAGTATTATTGAGTTCTAGTCATGTATTAGCAGCAATTAGAACTCAAACAATCGAATATAAGCAAGGGAATACTTTATTAGAAGGATATCTTGCTTATGATGATGTCGTTAAAGTTAAGCGTCCTGGTGTGTTAGTGGTTCATGAATGGAATGGTTTACAGTCTTACATAAAAAAACGGACTCAACAGTTAGCTAAATTAGGATATGTAGCTTTTGCAGTAGATATTTATGGTAAAGGAATTAGACCAAAAAACCCAGAAGAATCAGCTAAACAAGCAAATATTTATCGTCAAGATCGCAAATTACTCCGCGCAAGAGCAAAAGCTGGGTTACAGGTTCTACAAAAGTATCCTTTAACAGATTCTCAACGTATTGCTGCTATTGGTTATTGCTTTGGTGGTGGTACAGTATTGGAATTAGCTCGAAGTGGTGTTAATATTGCGGGTGTAGTTAGTTTTCATGGTAATCTTGACACTCCCGATATTAATGATGTTAAAAATATCAAAGCTAAAGTATTAGTATTACATGGTGCTGATGATCCTTTTGTTCCAGAACAGCAAGTACAAGCTTTTGAAAAAGAAATGCGTCTAGGTAATGTTAACTGGCAGTTAATATTCTATGGTGGTGCGCTTCATTCTTTCACTAACCCAGAAGCCCAGAATAATCCCAAAGGTGCTATTTATAATGCAATTGCAGATCAGCGTTCTTGGCAAGCAATGAAGCAGTTTTTTGTAGAAATATTTGCTAAATAGCTAAATAATATAACAATAGTCAGAAAATATTTCCCTATTCCCTATTCCCTTAAAATCATGTCTAACCTACCACCCTTGAATACAGAAACAATTTGGGCAATCATTAATGATACAATTAATGATGCTACCGTAAACCAATTAGTATGGTATTACTTAGGTTATCGCTATGATACCACAACAGAAACCTATGATCATAGTCAAGTAGAGACGACATGGAGAGACGAATATCCCCAACCACCGGATTTTATAGATTCTCGGCCAGCAATTATGAAATTAACTCGTTCTATTCCTCCTGAAAATAAACAGCTACTTAAAGAAAAATTAGGTTTTAAAGGTTACAAAATTGGTGAATTTGGTCCGCGACAAACTCGCAGAGCCACCTCCGCAAATTGGTTATTAAGTTATATGTTAATCACCAGTGGGAAAATTGAGTAAAATTACTAAACAGCGTCTACCTTGAAAACCAATTTCTTGGTAATAATCTATACATAATTATCAAGCTTATAAATGTATCTATCTTCATCTGCGTTTATCTACGTTTATCTGTGGTTAATTACTTCTGATTTCGGTTTAGGTATTGAATTATCTTTTTGCAGCTAATGTTATGGAAATAACACAGACTTATATTGTATTTTTGAAAAAAGCTGTGTATATTAATATATATCAACCCTTGCACATAATAATCCTACCTGAATTTGTGCAACTTGTTTTTTGTTAACTAACTAATTTAGACTTAAAGAGAATAAAAAACAGTGTCACATAAGTTTTAGGATTGCTAACGTATAACACAAATCAAGAGATTTCTGCTATGATCCACAAATTAATTAACACTAACATTAAGAGTTCTCATGTTTTGCTAACTCCTAATGAAGTCAAAGAAAAATTACCTTTAACTAAAACCGCTGAAAATACAATTTTAAAATTCAGACAAGAAATAGAACATATTCTAGATTTCCAAGATAGACGAAAATTCATTGTTGTTGGTCCTTGTTCAATTCATGATCCTAAAGCAGCCATAGAATATGGGGAAAAATTACTAGATTTAGCGAAAAAAGTTGAGGATAAACTGCTATTAATTATGCGAGTTTATTTTGAAAAACCGAGAACTACCGTAGGTTGGAAAGGACTAATTAATGATCCGGAAATGGATGATTCTTTCAATGTAGAAAAGGGGATATTAATTGCTAGAAGTTTATTGTTAAAGTTGACAGAGTTAGGATTACCAACTGCCACGGAAGCACTTGATCCGATTATTCCTCAATATATCAGTGAATTGGTATCTTGGTCTGCAATTGGCGCGAGAACAACTGAATCACAAACACATCGAGAAATGGCTAGTGGTTTATCTATGCCGGTGGGTTTTAAAAATGGTACTGACGGGAATATTCAAGTAGCTGTAAATGCACTCAAATCAGCAAGAACGCCCCATAATTTTCTAGGTATTAATCAAAAGGGACAAGTGAGTGTATTTCAAACTAGGGGAAATGCTCATGGCCATGTAATTTTGCGTGGTGGAACTCAGCCTAATTTTGATGCAGAGAACATTAAATTAGTGGAAGAACAATTAAAAGCTGCTAAATTATCACCAAGAATAGTTGTTGATTGTAGTCATGGTAATACTAATAAAGATTACAGGTTACAATCGATGGTGTTTGAAAATATTATTCAGCAAATATTAGATGGTAATAGTTCCATTGTGGGAATGATGCTAGAATCGAATTTGTATGAAGGTAGTCAACCGATTACAGGAAATCGTGAAGATTTAAAATATGGTGTTTCCGTAACTGATAAATGTATTAATTGGGAAGAAACAGAAAGAATTATTTTGGCTGCTCACGCCAAATTGACTTAAATCTACAGCGGTTTTCATGTATTTATACCACAGATGAATGGAATAAATCTATTACCAATAGACATCTGGTGAGTATCAAATGTGGCTAACCTGAAACTATTATAGGGATAATTCATCAATTGTCCCTAGATTTTTTCTCACGCCATGTCTAGTAGTAGTACAAAATAAATTTCATATTCTAACAATAATGTTTACTGATAAATAAACAATAACGATTGTCATCTGTTAGTTTATAAGATAGTTTGTCGGCAATGGAGGACATTATTTGCAATCCCCGTCCTCGTTCTTGATCATTATCCTCTAATGCTGAAGTTATTTGCAATTGCTTTTCTAACTCAAAAGGTTCTCCCCAAGACCATATCCGAATTTCTATATCTTCTTCGAGTCTAATAACTTCTAATTCAATCGGAGTTTCTCTGGGCAATTTTTTGTGGGCGTGTTCTACAATATTAATAAATCCTTCTACTAGTAGTGTTTGTAATTCCCACCAAATTGTTTGATTATTAAATGGGGGCTGGTTGATTTGCTCCAGCCAGGATAAAACTTCACTTGTAGCATTAATATCTGTATCGGTTTTTAGGTAGATTTTATGATTCATTGGTCAATCCATAGAATATTTGACTATGAGTGTATTTTCAAAATGTGAAAAATGTAAATCCTTAGACAAGATTTAATGTAGAGTAATTAATAAGTAATTATTCAAACTGTTTAATGGTCAAAATGTTTAAAATCCTCGTCATTGATGATGATCCTATCTTACGAATGGTTTTGAAAAAAACGCTGAAAACCCAGGGCTATGATGTTACCATAGCGGCTAATGGCGAAGAGGGAATAATAGAAGCCAAAAAATTATGTCCCGCTCTCATTATCTGTGATTGGGTAATGTCTGGGATAGATGGTTTACAAGTGTGTCGTCAGATTAAGTCAGATCCCGAATTAGCTACAACTTTTTTTATTCTTCTGACTGCAAAAGGAGCTTCTTTAGGAGAGGAAGATGATCGTGTCAGAGGATTGGACGCAGGAGCAGATGAATTTATCTCTAAACCCATTGAGATGAATGAATTAAAAGCACGGGTAAGAGCAGGATTAAGGCTACATCAATTAAGTCGAGATTTGCAGCATCAAAAGCAAATTTTAGAGCAGTTAAATCAAGATTTACAGCATCAAAAGCAAGTTTTAGAAACTGAACTAGCTGAAGCTGCTGATTATGTGCGATCGCTGTTACCATTACCACTTGTAGGATATGTTACCATAGAATCTTTATTTGTACCTTCAGCACAGTTGGGTGGGGATTGTTTTGATTACTATTGGATTGATGATGAGCATTTGGCAATTTATCTATTAGATGTCTCTGGTCATGGTGTAGGATCGGCTTTGCTATCTGTATCTGTATTGAATATCTTGCGATCACAGTCTCTACCAAATACTAATTTTTGTCAACCAGCAGAAGTTCTCAAGGCGCTCAATGAAAGTTTTCAAATGAGTAAACATGGCAATAAATACTTTACCATTTTGTACTGTGTTTTTAATCGTGTTAATCATCAGCTAGTTTATGGCAATGCTGGACACCCACCAGCTGTAGTAATATTTGGAAATGATCCCTCCAGCATTAAGGTTATAAAACTAGAATCTCTAGATTTACCCATTGGCTTTTTACAAGATATCAGTTTTGAAACTGCTATTTTGGAAGTTGCAGAAAACAGCACTTTATATATTTTTAGTGATGGTGCTTACGAACTGCTGCAACCAGGGGGACAAATTTGGGGTTTCGACTCCTTCGTTAATTTATTGCTCACCCATAATCAGACAAATAACAATCATATTAATCAACTCTTACCTGAGATTATAAATATCAGCGGCAACGAAAATTTTGATGATGATTTGTCTTTACTACGAGTTAATTTTAGTGGCTGTCAAAATCCCTAAGATGTTAACTTTTATTAAGGGTGTTTGAAAAGTTTTCGGAGATTATAAATCCCTACTACACAAACAAAGACCACCTGGGTAGACTAAGAAAAAATTAAGGGTTTGAAACATATGTGTGCAACTAGACTTGTCTATTCATCCTGATAAGATTGGGAAAAACCGGATATGTACAAGTTTAGAATTGCTAAAACTTCACCTAGAGAATCAAACGATTAAGCATTTTCTAGTTCTAATACTTTGCTGTCAAACACTTCTCTATTACTTAATATGTTCAAAACTCGATTGATTTTCGTTAATTCAAATAACATTTTGACTTGATCATTAATCGAACATACAAATAGTTCTCCTTTAGCATTTCTAACACTTTGCATTGCTCCCACTAAAGCACCTAAACCAGAACTATCAATAAACGTCACCTTTGACATATCAATCAATAGCATATTAACTCCATTATTAATGATATCAGTAATTTGACGACGTAATTCATTACCGGAGGTGGCGTTTAAAATTCCTGATGGTTCAAAGACGTGAATTTTAGAAGTCATAAATTATCTTCCTTTCTGTGTTAGTTTGTAAATTTGCCATGGGAAAATCGTCATATCTATTGAAAATTATACTACTATTTAAGGCATTTTGTATAACTTTAAAAAATAGATTTACAAGCAATAAGGACTTTCATTAACTTTGCCCACGGGGTGAGGAGGTGAGGGGTGAGGTTCTATACAATTCTGTTGAAACACCCTCTTAGAGGTAATTCATGAATTACCTCTACTTTCCTTGTATTTTGTGTAAGTCCTGTGGTTGCCAAACAGCAGCGCTGATAATTGCCCAAAGTAGAGATAAAATATATATACCCCATAATGTGTTGATCAAATAAACCCAAGGAGTTTCTAACTGACCAATAGCGAAACGATATACACTCCATATTATACCTAAAATTATTAAAATAAACACAGTTAGTTGTGGCCAGATTAGCTGGAGATAGATTCCTGATTGTCGCTGCTTAGGTGTAACCTGAAATTTAATAGGTTGTCCGGTTAATACACTCCATGCAGATTGAATGAATAGGGGAAATAAAGAGATAGAATATTGTTCTGAACGCCATAATTCCGCAGCATTAATTCCCCAACCAGCGGCTAAAAAAGTCAACCTATTAATTATAAAAGCTGGAAGAAAATGGATAGTAAAATCAAAGCCATAAGTTTTCACGGGGATAGTTCCCGTAAAAAAATAGATAATGGGACAAGCAATAAAAATCAAAGTTGCAAACCCAGAAAAATAACTATATGTTGTCTTAAAATAGTGTAATCTTTGCCAAAATGTCAGTCCTGGTTTGGTGAGAGGATTTTCTCTCATTAACACTTGAATTGTGCCTTGAGACCAGCGCATTCGCTGTTTGAGGGTAGAACTTAAATCATCAGGAGCAAGTCCTTCTGCTAATAATTCATGATGATAAATTGATTTCCACCCAGAACTATGCAACCGCATGGCTGTATTCATATCTTCGGTAATACTATTGCTAGAAACACCACCAATTAATTCAAATTCATCTAATTTTTTGCCATCTTTGACAAATTCATCTGCAAAATATTGTAAACCCACACTAACCAATGCTTCTCTTCTGAGGACTGCATTTGTACCTGTGTAGAAAGCTGAATTCATGCCATCTTTACCTTGTTGAATGGGTCCATAAAATAAATTGGCTCGATGTCCAAAGGGGTCTCCAGGGGGAATATTATAAAAATCTTGGGGAGTTTGTACAAATGCAATGCGGTTTGACTCATATTTTCCTGAATACAAATTATAGGTATAGAAATATGGCAAAACTCGCTTTAAAAATGCTGGTTTAGGAATATGATCTGCATCTAAAGTCAGAATAAAATCCCCTGTGGTTTCTCCAGAAAAAATGGCGTAATTGAGATTACCTGCTTTAGCATGATGAGGTACTCCTGGTTGTTTAGGACGGGCAATATACCGTAACCTAACGAGTTGCACAAGTTCTAATTCTTTTTGACGAATTGCTAATTCTAATGCCCTGCGTTCATGATTGAGATGTTCATATATAGTTGATTTACTGCCATGATGACTCTTTTGATGTTGAGGATTTAACCAGAGAATAAACTGTTGTAAACTGTGGACAAATCTAGCGGGAATATCCTCGAAAGTATTTTCTGATTTAGAAGATGATTTTTGCAGCCATTCTTCAGCAGCTTTTACGTCAGGTGCTAGATTTTCTAGTTGCTCAATTCGTTGATTTAAAGTAGATAATTCCGCGTCAATTCGATTAGCTTCCTGTTGTAATAATGGTGACTGTAAATCCTCTAGAGCTAATCTTTCTGACATGGCTCGCATTTGTTCAGAATTACCATCATCTAATACATATACACGCAGCTTTGTGGTTGGATAATCTATTGCTAAAGCTGCTCTAGCAGTTTCTTCCACCATTTCTGATGGCTCATTATAGCAGGTGATAAACACATCTACAGTTGCCCAATCAGAGCTAGGAAGGGGTGGGCTTAACTGGTGAAGGGACTTAACTTGTCGGACTATAGGCCGCCATAGTCCAATGACAAACATAACTCCCCCGAAATAGCTGTAAATTTCCGCCAGCAATAAAGGAATAGACAGCCATAGAGCATCAAAGTTGATAGAATGAGTTATCCGCCATTGTAAATACCAAGCCCCCAAAATTAAGTTTATTTCCGCTAAATACCGAAAAAGTAAGGTTCTTTTTTTCAGTGTTGAACGGCTATTACCGGAAAAATTAGCTGCATCATAGCTAGAGGACGCTGAGTTCATTTTGCTACCAAAAATAAAATTTAGATTAGTCAATTAGCGGTTGTTTGTTTCTCTAGGAGTCCCGTATTTGATTTTTGATTGGACTATTCCCATGGTGGGCTATAGCCACCCTATAGTCCTTGATATTTTTTAGACATCATTTAAAATTCCTGTAGCTTGGTAAAGTAGAGTTGTTATTTAATGTATCAGATTTTTGGTGTCATTTCTAACGATAGCGAAATGATTCTCTCTTCTCTAGCACTTTAGTCCCCTGAATGGTTCTCAAATTTTATTTGTAAATGATACAGCAACACCGTCACTACAAACTATTAAGATGGATTGCATTGTTCCTAAGTGGGGCATTTCTGCAATTTTTGTTCTGTGTGCCTACAGCATCTTTAGCACAAAATTCTACTCCTAATGGCTGTAGTCAAATTTCAGTGCCTCTGACACCAGAGGAACAGACTTACGCTCGTGCAGCTTGGCAGTATTTTGTCAATAACTATCAAGCAAATACAGGGTTTACTAATTCTACTGGTGGTTATCCTTCTGGTACTCTCTGGGACATTGGTAATTACCTAATGGCTTTGAATGCAGCGCGGTGGATGAATTTGATTAACCAGTCGGAATTTGATTCGCGCTTTAACAAATTTCTTACCAATTTTGCTAATCTTAGTTTATTTGAAAACGCTTTACCAAATAAGGTATATAATGCTGCTAATGGAAAAATGACTGATTATGGTAATAAACCTCTAGAAAAGGGTCTGGGTTGGTCTGCTTTGGATATTGGTCGCATATTGGCTGCTTTTCATATTATTGGCACTTGTCATCCTCAGTATAAAAATTGGCTAAAGGGAGTTCTCAGTAAGTGGCAGTTAGCAAGATCACTGAAAGATGACCAACTTTACGGAGCGCTTGTCTTACCTAATGGTAAAACATTGTTGGTACAAGAAGGGCGACTTGGTTATGAGGAATATGCTGTTAGGGGTTATGAACTATGGGGATTTAAAGCACCCAAAGCGGCGGCTTTAGAGCCTTTCAAACTTGTAGATATTAACGGTGTGAAAATTCCTGTTGATACCCGTGATTTTCAAAGCACTAATGCTAATAATTATGTAGTGAGTGAATCTTATATTCTTGATGGTATTGAATTTGGCTTAGAAGGTTATTTAAAAAAATATGCTGCTGACATTTTAGAAGTACAAAAGCGACGCTTTGAATCTACGGGACAACTAACTGCTGTTTCTGAGGACAACATTGATCAACCTCCTTATTTTCTCTACAATACTATATACTCCAATGGAGTTGCTTGGGCGACAATTACGGAGAAAAATAAGTCCTATACAGAGTTGCGGAATATTAGCACTAAAGCTGCCTTTGGCTGGCGCTATCTTTACCCAGGTAATGCTTATGCTCAAAAGGTTTTTGATGCGGTTAAGGATTTACGTGATCCTAAAGGTGGTGGATTCTACGCTGGACTGTATGAAGAAACAAAAAAACCTAATAAATCCTTGACAGGTAATACTAATGGCCTGATCATGGAGATTTTATATTATAAGGCTAGAGGAAATCGTCCCTTGATTGGTGGTAGTGGGGTGAGTTTTGCAAAAATACCGTCTGGTGATTCTAAACCCCCAGATTCTAAACCCCCAGATTCTAAACCCTCAGATTCTCAACCCTCAAATTCTCAACCCTCAAATTCTCAACCCTCAAATTCTCAACCCTCAGATTCTAAACCTTCAGATTCTAAACCACCTGCTGCAAATTCCCCAACTCCAGCCCAAAATCCTATTCCCATAAATGTTACACCTGCCCAGACTAATACAGCGACTAACCCACCACCGCTGATAGTTAAACCTATTCCATCATTGGGTGTCCCGCAGCCAGCTAAACCATTACCTAAACCTTTAACAGTTGTGCAAAGACGTTACGCTCAAGCGGCCTGGAACTATTTCTCTGCTAATTCTCAGCCTACAACAGGATTGGTGAGCGATCGCTCTGATGTTAAGGGTTCAACATTGTGGGGATTAGGAGATTATCTAACAGCGCTCAATGCAGCATGGGCAATGGATATAATTTCTCCCAAGGAATTTGATCAGCGCATTCGACAGTTGTTGGCTGCTTTAGCGCAGATACCGCTGTATGCGGGGGAATTACCGAGTCGGGGTTATGATCCGCGAACATTGCAACCAGTAGATTATGGTGGTAATCCAGTTCCTGAAGGTACTGGTTGGTCGTCTTTGGATGTGGGAAGACTATTAGCAGCCCTTTATAATTTAAAAACAGATCATCCCGAATACACGGAAGTTGTTGATCAAATTGCTCTCGATTGGTCATACTTGCGGGTTGTGCGGGAAGGTATTCTTTCTAGTGCTAATGTCACCAAAGATAAAAGTGGGCGGTTAGTCCCGAGAATTAATCCTGAAACCCGTTTGGGTTATGAAGAATATGCTGCTAGAGGTTTTCAATTGTGGGGGTTTAATGTTGATAAATCTGCTGTGGGTGGTGAATATAAAACAACATCAGTGGAGGGGGTAGAAGTTCCCATTGAACGGCTTCGTAAAGATACAAAATCAAAGGTTAATCAATATACCGTTAGTAATCCTTTCCTGCTGTATGCTCTAGAGTTTGGTTTAGATCCAAAAATGCGATCGCTCTTTACGGCAGTCTATCAAGCTCAAGCCCAACGCTACCGTAATACTGAGACTCTGACTGCCTCAGCTACTACTCTCATTGAGCGTCAACCTTACACTGTCCACAGTTCAATTATTGGTCAAAATCAGCCTTGGGTAGCCTTAGATGATGATGGTAAACTACTACCAGAGGGAAGATTAGTCAGTTCGGCTGTGGCATTTGCCTATTATGCCTTACTGCCTAAGGATAGCTATACTCAGGAATTAATCAAGGCAACAACGGACTTATATAACCCTTTGCTGGGCTTTTATGAAGGTTTTTATGAAAAAACAGGTAAAACTGCTCTTGGTTCTACTAGTAGCACTAACAGTATGATTCTACAATCTTTACTGTACACGGCAACAAAGCAACAACCCCTCCTCCGTCCTAATACGGATATGAAATCACCCTGGTGGCAAGCAGTGGCCGATGGTAATTCTGGTCGGGGTCTACCGAATACTACTACTCCAAAAACACAATTTGTGAGTAATGGCACTGAACATTACTGGATTACTGTCAAAGATGGCACGAATTAACTTTTGCATGGTTAGATACTTGAGGTTAGAATTACTTTATTCTTGTCGCTATGAAAGAGGAGATAAATGATCATGCGTCTACCAGATGAACCTGATATACCAGCCCAAATTAATATTGTACCGATGATTGATGTCATTTTTGCGATTTTGACATTTTTCATTATGTCAACTTTATTTCTAAATCGTTCCGAAGGATTACCAGTTAATTTACCCAAAGCTGGCACCGCCAAAACCCAATCATCAGCCACACCCATTACTGTTACAATAGACTCAGCAGGGGATGTAAGTTTAAACCGTCAGCCTGTGACCCTAGATACTTTACCAACCAGGGTACAACAATTAAAGGGAAAAAATACAGAAGTAGTTGTAATTATTAACGCTGATCAAAGTGCCACTCATGGTCAAGTTGTGGTAGTTATGGATAAAGTGCGTCAGGTACCAGGGGCAAAATTAGCGATCGCTACTCAAAAACCCTAACCATTGAGTTATTAATTACTAGAGGTATTCTACTTAACCTGTGATTTTTGCTTTTGATTTGTGAAATGTAAAAAATAACCGCCACTTTTAAGGAGGATAGACTATGACTATTTGGGTAAATGAGCAAATTGATCCTTCTGGGATGATTCATGCCTGTATTGCCTGTTGTAACGAGTCTCAGGCACTTGATTGTCATCAGTCATTTAAGAATAATTTAACCGCAGTACAAACAGCAGCAGGCTGGATTGCCAAATTACGGACAGTGAAATCTTGGGACGATGTGCCAGTTAATGCCTTAAAACTTGATTAATCTGGAGAAATCGCCTCTGGTTTGAAAATTGTAAATTCATCGTTCTTTATCTGCGTTTATCTGTGTTTAATCATTAAACATCTCCTAATACTTTTCGATTAATCCTAAAACTCTTTTTTTTGATCAACCACTCTAGAGAAATGTTTTGAGTCTTTGCTAATCAAGATTGTCGGGAGATACACAACTAACGTAGTTAAACCTTGGTCAAACAGTGTCAATTGCTGATAATTCGCTCTCTGATTGACCTGACTTCAGGTTCTAGAGTCTAGGGCTTATCCTTGCCCGTTATCGCTTCGGTTTCCATTAAGGAATCCCGAAACTTCTGACTTCTTTCTAACAAGATTTTCTTTACATCGGAATGTTTCATATATCGAGTGATTTCAACATCACTCATTCTTGCTAGAATATTGTCAGCAGCATTAGTATCTGAGTGCATTACGACCCCATCATGTCCGGTAAACTTGTCACCATTTCTACTACCCGTTAAGGTAGCAAATCTGGAGTCAAGTTGTGACGTATATGCACTATTAACAGTAACAACCGTGCAACCTACACGGGTTGAAACTTGTTTGAGAGCATCCGCAACTACCCCCTTGCACCATGAAGAAACATTTCTCTTCATGCGTTTTCGCAAGGGCTTTTTGCTTTTTATTGCTTCCGTCAAATCTTCAAAAGCTACCTTGATTGCATCAGTCATCAAGTGATATGTAGCCGTAAAAACTATTGTTTGAATCCTACCTTGAAATGATGTTTCTCGGTTGTTCCACTTGATTTTACCGAGGTTATTCCGTTTGATTCTATCGGCTTTGGCACTATTCCCTTTGGCAATAGACTTGTCAAAAACTGATTTGATTTTGTGACGTTTAACTTGTTTCGCTGT